>NZ_JBDJPF010000017.1:0-105529 GCF_054957865.1 Streptomyces xingningensis | reverse complement strand
GAAGCGCGTGTCCGTGCCGACCGGATGGCGGCGGCGGTGATCTCGCGGACAGTGCGCCACCTCAGCCGCTGGGGGCTGAGGGATGCGGCCTTGTGGCCGGCGGTCTGAAGCCCAGTGGGGGACGCATCCGGAAAGGGGTCGAAAACCTTCCGCCGCGCCGCCGTCTCCGGAAGGTTTTGTGCACCCGTCGCCGCAGCCGGGGCGTCCCGGCCAGGTTGCCCGGCGCAGCTAGTGGCCCAGGTGCTTTGTCGGGTCAGCGCATCTGGGTGAGCCGGTGTTCGACGTCTTTGGGGTTGCGCGCCCAAATCTCGCCGATCTCACGGGAGATGGGGTCGGGGAAGATCTCCGGATCTCCGCGTTCCAGTCCGTCCAGAATGGCGCGAGCCACCTCTTGGGGTGTCGTCGTCGGGTAGGTGGCGAGGTCCGGGGCCGAGCTGAGGGCCTGGGCGAGCATGTCGGTCTCCACCGGTCCCGGGAACACGCCGTGCACGGTGATGCCACGCGGCACGAGGTCCTCGCGGAAGGCCTGGGTCATGAGGTTGAGTGCGGCCTTGGACGCCGGATAGCCGCCCATGCCCGGGGTGCCGCCGAAGGCTCCGATGCTGATGACATTGACGATGGCGCCACCGCCGTTGTGCTCGATCACCGGGGCGAAAGCGCGGACCATCCGCAGGGGGCCCAGGACATTGGTGCACATGACGCTCTCGACGGCATCGAGCTCCATGTCGATCAGGTGGCCGAGGTTGACGAGCCCCGCGTTGTTGACCAGGACCGTCACATCCGGCGCGGCCTGCACGGCCGCACTGATCGCGGGTGGGCTGGTGACATCGAGCACCAGCGGGACCACGCGCTCCGGGTCCGCCGCGGTCACCGGCTCCAGCGCCTCCGGCCGCCGGGCTGCCGCGTAAGCACGGGCCACGTCCCTGGCCAGGAACTCGGCCAGCAGAGCCCGGCCGATACCGCGGTTGGCGCCTGTCACGAGGACGACAGAGTCCTTGATCTGCATGCCGCCACTCCCTTCCCGCTATGCGGCGCCCCCTGTACCCACTCTCACCCCAGCATCACCACCGCGCACTGCGGTCAGGGGCCGCGGTAGTCGTGGGGTGGCGGGTGGCCGTCCGGTTAGCCTGGTGGTATGGGAGCGATTCTGGTCAGTGCGTGTCTGCGCGGGGTGCCGTGCCGGTTCGACGGGCGGGACAAGGCTGCGGCGGAGATCGAGGAGGCGGTGGCCGGCCGGGATGTGGTGTCGTTCTGCCCTGAGGTCGCGGGTGGGCTGGCTACGCCGAGGAGGCCTGCGGAACTGGTGGGCGGGGACGGGCACGATGTGCTGGACGGGGCGGCGCGGGTCGTCGATGACACCGGGCGTGATGTGACGGCGGAGTTTGTGGAGGGAGCCCGGCGCGCACTCGCAGCGGCGCGGCATGGCGGCTGCACGGAGGCCCTGCTGATGCCGCGCAGTCCGTCCTGCGGGCGGGGTGCGGTGTACGACGGGTCGTTCGCCGGGGAGCTGGTGCCGGGCGACGGGGTGACGGCGGCGCTGTTCGAGCGGAATGGGATCACGGTGCGGCCCGCACCCGGGGTGTGAGACGGTGGGGTCGGCTGTCGAGCAGTCCGGCCTTGATGCGGGATAAGAGGGGGCCGAGCGTGCTGCGGGTGGTGGTGAGGACCATTTCCGGGGTGTCGCTCTCATAGAGGTGGCGGATGCTGGTGCAGGGCACGGCAGCCACATGGACGCAGGAGGATCCGCCCTCGCTGTAGGAGGACTTCTGCCAGTTGAGCGTGGTCACGTCCGAGCCCTCTCAAATCGCTTGAGCGATACGGTGGATGAGGTCACGCGTTGGTCCTGGGCCGAGGGCGGCTCGCTGCATCCGGTCAAGTTTGAGGCGGTATGTAGTCAGGTGCGACGGTGTGTCGAGTAGTGCGCTTTCATGGGCGATGTCGGCGATGACGGTGTCCAGCTGGGTGACGGGCCCGTGGCAGTAGTCGACACCCATGGCGGTACTGGGGAACCCGATGCGGAACGGGATGGCGAGCAGGGTGATGTGCTGCCGTTCGCTCATCTCCAGAAGCTGCACTAGCTGCGCCTTGGCGACCTTGGGGCCGCCGAACTGCATATGGAGCACGGCCTCGTGGATGATCGCGGTGTAGGGCGGAGGGGTTTCGCGGTAGAGGATCGCCTGGCGCTTGATCCGGTGTGAGACCCGGTGTTCGATCTGATGGGGGAGCAGTGGAGGGATGGCCTCGCTGAAGATCGCGCGGGCTTGATCGGCCGTCTGCAACAGGCCGGGGACGTTCACCACTTGGGTGACGCGCAGTGCGGTCGCATGGTGTTCGAGTTCGGCGAGTTCGATGAGGCTCGTCGGCAGCTGTTCCCGGTATCCCTCCCACCAACCGTGCGGGCGCTCACCGGTCATCGCGGCGAGGGCGTCGATCAGTGGTTCGTCCGGGCAGCCGTATGTGTGGGCCAGCGCCCGTACCCGGTCCGCGCTGACCCCTTGGCGTCCGGCCTCGATATTGCTCACCTGGGACGGGGAGATCCCGAGCCGGCCGCCGGCCTGGGTCGCGGACAGGGCGGCGTTCTCCCGGAGCCTTCGGAGTTCCGTGCCAAGCCGTCGGCGCAGGACGGTTGGTGGAGGTGGCGTGCTCGGTGGCATGGTGCTCCTCTTGCGATCGCACACACTGTGCTGTTGTCACTCGATGCGGTCTCGGGAACCACATGCACTGTTCGCTCGGCGCCTCTGGAACGCAGAAGGGTGCCGCCCTGCTCAGCGGCACCTTCACCGATCAACGCCGTCCTGTGGGTGATCCAACTCAACCTCCTGTCAGGAGACTTCGTCGGTCACCGTACTAGCGTCCTGACTCTTGACGCACACCCTCGAACTGTCGCGCGGTCGCCGTAAGGTGGGGCATGGCCAGTGCATGGGAAGCCAGTGCATCGGGCTGGAGGCCGAGGAGGGGAATGGGAGAGGGGGTGGCGGAGAGGGGTGGCTGCCAAGGACTACGACAGTCAGTTACTGGAGTCCGTTTCCGTGCGGCGGCGTCGCATGCGCGACGCCCTGCTGTATGGCGCCCAGCGCGCCAGGCGCACGGCGGATGAGAGGCTCGGCAAGGTGTTCGCGGGGATCGCTCTCGCCGCGGTGCTGTGTGCGGGGTGTGTGGGGTGGGGGTTCCTCCAGCACATCCTGGCCAAGCAGCGGGAACAGCAGAGGCGGCAGGAGCAGCGGTATGAGCAGCCGTTGACGCCTTCGCCTGCGAGGCCGGCGGTGCCGGTGGTGCCGTCGCCGTCCTTGTCGGAGGCGCCGGTGGAATCGGAGCCGACCCGGCCGTCGCCAACATCCACCCATTCACCGACAGTTACGGCGAAACCGAAACCCTCGCACCGGGCGACGCCCAAACATTCCGCGGCCAAGTCGCCCGCTCCCACGGCCACTGTCCCCGCCCGGTGATAAGTTCGGCCGAGTGGCGAACGTGGGGGCGAGACTGCGTACCAAGGCGACAGGCGAGTTAAGCCGGGTCACACTCGTCGCGGAGCGACGGCGAGTTGATGTCGTCCTGCCCGCGGAGGAGCCCATCGGGCGGCTGCTGCCCGAGCTGTTGCGGCTGTTGGGCGACCGGGTCGCCGGGCCGCCCGCCGCCCGCAATCTGGTGACCACCGACGGCACCGTGCTCTCCCAGGGCGATTCGCTGGCCGGGGCCGCCGTGCCCGATGGTGCGATCCTCCGCCTGGTGCGGGTGGACGACACGCCCTCCGCACCTGTGGTGCACGATGTCACCGACGAGGTCGCCGAGGCGCTGGATGTACAGGCCTGGCGCTGGCGGCCGGCGGCGCGGCAGGGCACGGCCGCGGTGGCCGCGCTCGCGCTCGCCGTGACGGCCGGGCTGATTGCGCGTACCAGCGTGGGACCGGCCGCGGTGGCCGCACCGGAGGGCGTGGCCGCCGCGCTCGCCGCGGCCGTGGCGGCCATTGCCGCCAGGGCGGGCAACCGTGACCTCGGCGCCACCCTGGTGCTGGTCGCCGGGGCGCTGGGCACCCTCGCCGGATGGGCGGCCGCCGATGCGCATGGGTGGGCCTGGACCGCTCGGCTGGCGGTCGTCGCCGCGGTGGTGGCCGCGATGCTCGCCCTGCTCGGGCTGCTCTCCCCGCTCGGCCGCGGCGGTCTGATCGGCGCCGGTGCCGTGGTGGCCGGCACGGCCGCCTGGGAGGGCGTCGCCCTGCTGCAGGGTGATCTCGCCCGGGTCGGCTCGGTGCTGGGCGTGGGCTCGGTGGTGGTGCTCGGGCTGCTGCCCCGGCTGGCGCTGATGGCCGCGGGGCTGACCGGGCTGGACGACCGGCGCTCGGGCGGCGCGTCCGTCAGCCGGTACGAGGTGGGGACGGCGCTCGCCGCCGCGCACCGTGGTCTGGCGCTGGCCACGGTCGTCACGGCCGGGTCCGCGGCGGGCGGGGCCCTGGTGGCGGTCGGTGGGCGTCCGTCCCCGTGGGCGGTCGCGGTCGCGGGCGTGCTGGCCCTGGTGCTGCTCTCCCGTTCGCGGGCGTTCCCGCTGGTCGCCGAGGTGGTGGTGTTGCTGGGGGCGGCGGTGGTGGTGTTGGTACGGCTGGCGGTGCTGTGGATCGACCACCTTGACCACATCGATCACTTCAAGCATCTGCACACCACGCCCTATGGGCCGCTGGCCGCGCTGTGCGCGCTTGCGGTGGTGCCACTGGGGGTGCTCGCCATACAGCCGCCCGAACATCTGCGGGTTCGGTTGCGCCGGGCGGTGGACCTGGTCGAGACCATCGGCGTGATCGCGCTCTTCCCGCTGGTGGTGGGCCAGTTCGGAGTGTTCGAGCGGCTGCTGCACCAGTTCTCGTAGAAGTAGAAGGGGAAGCCGGTAGAGAGGGAAGGACGGATGGCGGACTGGCAGGGCGAGGTGTTGCGCGATCTGCAGGGGCTGGTGCGGGAGGAGGCGCCCCCGCCCGTCCCCGCCGCGCCGCCGCCACCGCCCCCGCCACCGGCGGCAGCGCTGCCACCGACCCCTGTCACGGCGGAGATCCGGCTCCCCGAGGAGTTGGCCAAGGCCCGGCCCCGCAGCGGTGATTCGGCCGCCCGGCGGACCGGGCGTTCGCTGCGGCGGCTGGTGGTCTCCCCGGCCGCCCAGGAGGTGGCGCGGGCCGAGCGGATCGCCCGGGCGCTCCAGCAGCCCGTCACCACCGGACGGCAGATCGCCGTCACCAGCATTCGCGGCGGCGCGGGCAAGACCACGGTGGCCGCGCTGCTGGGGCGTACCTATGCGCACTACCGCCGGGACCCGGTGCTGATGCTGGAGGCCGACCCGGCGCTGGGCACGCTGCCCGTCCGGGTCGGCGCCGGGAAGGTGCGATGGACCTGCGGTGACCTCGCCAGGATCATCGATCCGGCCATGCAGCTGGTGGATGTCACGGGGTATCTGGTGCAGCTGCCGGACCGTGGCTGGCTGTTGCCCTGCAGTCAGGGCCGGGTCGGGAGCCGGCTGGAACTGGCCGACTACCGGGCGGTGATGGTCGCCCTGCGCCGCTATTTCGGCATCACCGTGGTCGACTGCGAGACGCTGCCGAGCGAGCTGTCACGTACCGCGCTCGCCGCCGCCCAGGCGCGGGTGCTGGTCGCCCCGGCCACCGTCGAAGGCGTCATCAGCACCCGCGCCGTACTCGACTGGATGGTCTCGCTGCGCCGCCCCTCGATGCTCGCGCGGACGGTGGTGGTGCTTGCCACGCTCTCGCCCCATATGACGCTCGATGCCGAGGCGGCGCACGGGCATCTCCAACTCGAGGGAGTTCGCGTGCTGTCGCTGCCCTATGACCGGCATCTGGCCGCCGGTGGCCTGATCCGCACCGAACTGCTGGGGCAGCGCACCCGGGAGGCCGTCACCGGGATCGCGGCCGAGGCGCTCGACCGGGCGCTGGGCGGGCGGCGGCCATGACCACCCGCCTGGTGCATCGTCCGGCCCGTACCACCCGTCCCCTGGCGCCACTTGAGGAACGCGCCATCGAGCCGCCGCCGAATCTGCCCGAGGGCAAGACGGGGGGTGCCCTGCACTCGCTGATGCCGGTGGCGGGGGTGATGAGCTCGGTGGTGCTGATGACGGTGATCCGCAACAGCCAGTTCGCGGCGCTGGGCGCCATCGTGCTGGTGGTCACCGTGATCGGCTCGGCCGGGCTGCTGCTGTCACAGCGCGGCAAGGCCCAGCGCACCCGGCGGCGGCAGCGCGAGCGGTATCTGGAGTATCTGGAAGAGCTGCGGGAGGAGCTCGGCGCGGAGGAGCGTGCGCGCCGGGCCGCCGCCCGGGTGCTCGATCCTCCGCCGGACGCCCTGTACGACCTGGTGCGCGACCCCGCCCGGCGGTGGGAACGGCGCCGCACCGACGGCGACTTCCTGCGGGTACGGGTGGGGACGGGCTGGATGCCGGTGCGGACGCTGACCGTGAGCAGATCCGGCGGTGGCGTCCTCACCCCGCCCGACCGCTTTATGCTCAACGAGGCCGGAGCGCTCAAGAACCGGTTCGCCACCGCGGCCGGTCTGCCGCTGACCGTGCCCCTGGACCGGGCGGGGAACGTCAGCGTCATCGGTGACCGGGAGGGCGTGCTGCGGGTCGTCCGGGCCCTGCTCGCCCAGGCCGCCGTGGGGCACGCGCCCGACGATGTCGCCTTCGCCCTGGCCTGCCCCGGCGAACGGATGGCCGACTGGGAATGGGTGAAGTGGCTGCCGCACATCCTCGACCCCGAGGAGCGCGACGGCCCGGTGAGCGCCCGCCGGATCGCCCCCGGAGTGCCGCAGCTGGCCCGGCGGATCGACCGGGAACTGCGGGCCCGGGCGGGCTATGCCGCCGAGGTGCGGCGCGGGCTGTCCGGCAAGGACGCGCTGGAGCTGATGAGCAGGCTCGTCGTGATCAGTGACGAGTACGGGGCGGACGCCACCGAACTGACCGGTCCCGACGAGGCCGTCGGGCTGCGCGAGATGGGCGTCACCGTGCTGCACCTGGTGGCCGGGCGGGTGCAGGAACCCGGACAGGTGTCGCTGCGCATCACGGTGGACGGGGACCGGGTGCACCTCGAGGAGCCACGGGGCGGCGACCTCGCCCAGGGCACCGCCGACCACCTCACCGCCGCGGCCGCCGAAGGGCTGGCCCGGTCGCTGGCACCGCTGCGGCTGTCCGCCGAATCCCTGGCCGACGCCCCGCTGTCCGGCCCGGTGGACTTCGTCCGGCTGCTGGGCCTCGAGGACCCGGCCGCGCCGGACCTCGCCACCCTCTGGCGGCCCCGCGGCGAACGCTCCTTCCTGCGCGTGCCGGTCGGGGTGAACGACCGGCACGAGCCGGTGCTGCTCGACCTCAAGGAGTCCGCCGAGCTGGGCATGGGGCCGCACGGTCTGTGCGTGGGCGCCACCGGGTCCGGCAAGAGCGAGCTGCTGCGCACCCTGGTGCTCGCCCTGGTCGCCTCGCATCCGCCCGAGGACCTGGCGATGATCCTGGTCGACTACAAGGGCGGCGCCACCTTCGCGCCCTTCGCCGCCCTGCCGCATGTCGCCGGGGTCATCACCAATCTGGAGAACCAGGCGGGCCTCGTCGAGCGCGTGCACTCCTCGCTCGCGGGCGAGGTCCAGCGCCGCCAGCAGGTGCTCAAGGACGCGGGCGACATCGCCGACATCGGACACTACGCGGCACTGCGCGCCACCCGGCCTCAATTGGAGCCGCTGCCCCATCTGTTCGTGGTCATCGACGAGTTCGGCGAACTCCTCACCGCCAAGCCCGACTTCATCGACCTCTTCCTCTCCATCGGGCGCATCGGCCGGTCCATCGGGGTGCATCTGCTGCTCTCCAGCCAGCGCATCGAGAGCGGCAGGCTCAAGGGCCTGGAGACCTATCTCTCCTACCGGCTGGGGCTGCGGACCTTCTCCGCCGACGAGAGCCGCACCGTGCTCGACACCGCCGACGCCTTCCGGCTGCCGCCGCTGCCCGGCTTCGGCTACCTCAAGGTCGACACCAGTGTGTATGAACGCTTCAAGGCGGGCTTTGTCTCCGGCCCCTACCGGGGACCGGTCGTCCGGGACGCCGAGGAGAGCGCACCGGTCGTCCTGCCGTACCCGGCCGCGGGCGCCCTCGCCGGGCCGGAAGCCGGCACCGCCGCGGACGAACCGGCCGGCCGCCACCGCGACCCCGGCCCCACGGTGCTGTCGGTGCTGGTCGGCCGGCTCCGGGACGCGGCCGAGCCCACCCGCGCCGTCTGGCTGCCGCCGCTGCCGCGCGCCCTCGCGCTCGACACCTCGGCGGGCCCCGTCCAGGCCGGCGAACGAGGCCTGCGACTGGGCGCCCGGCCGGGGCCGATGAGGGTACCGCTGGGCCTGCTGGACGACCCGGCCCGGCAGTGGCAGGGCCAGTGGACCCTCGACCTCACCGTCTCCGGCGGTCACACGGCTCTCATCGGCGGCCCGCAGACCGGCAAGACCACCCTGCTGCGCACCCTGGTGCTGTCCCTGGCGATGACCCACACCCCGCGCGAGGTCGGCATCTACGGACTCGACCTGGTCGGCGGCGGCCTGGCGGTGCTCGCCGGGCTGCCGCACGTCGGCGGCATCGCCGGGCGGGCCGACCGGGAACGCGCGGCCCGTACGGTCGAGGAGGTGCGGGGCATGCTCGCCGAGCGCGAGGAGCTCTTCCGCGACCGGGGCATCGACTCCGTCCAGCGGCTGCGCGAACTGCGGGCCGGGGGCGGGCTGCCCGAGCTCTCCTCCACCGACATCGTGCTGGTCGCCGATGGATTCGGGGCGCTCCGCGATGACTTCGAGGAGCTCGAGGACGCCGTCACCGACCTGCTCAGGCGCGGCGGCGGCTATGGCATCCACGTCGTGGCGTCCATGCTGCGCTGGAACGATGTGCGCATCGCCACCCAGGCGGCCTTCGGCACCCGCATCGAGCTGCGGCTGAACGACCCGGGCGACAGCGGCATCGACCGCAAGCTCGCCGCGGCCATCGCCCCCGGCGAGCCGGGCCGGGCGCTCACCGACGGCAAGCTGTTCGCCCAGACGGCACTGCCCCGCATCGACTCCCTGACCACCACCTCCGATCTCGGCGAGGCCGTCGAACGGGCGGTGACGGCGGTCCGTGCCTCCTGGCCCGGCGAGGGAGTGCGGCGGGTGCGGGTGCTGCCCGCCCGCCTCACCGCCGCCGAACTGCCCTCGCCCGCGCAGGAGCCGAACCGGGTGCCGGTCGGGCTGGACCAGACCGCGTTGCGGCCGGTGCAGCTCGACCTGTTCCGGCACGACCAGCACCTGCTGATCCTCGGCGACAGCGAATGCGGGAAGACCAATCTGCTGCGCCTGGTCGCCCGGGGGCTGATGGCGCGCTGGTCCCACGAGGAGCTGGTGTTCGCGGTGCTGGACCCGCGGCGGGGGCTGCGCACCCTGGTGCCCGAGCCCTATCGCGGCGGCTATGCGCACAACTCGCGGATCTGCGCGGGGCTTTCCCAGGGCATCGCCGGCGAACTGGAGAAGCGGCTGCCCGACGACCTCACGGCCGTGGACTCGTCGGCCTCGGGCACCTGGTACTCCGGCCCGCGGATCGTGATCCTGGTCGACGACTACGACATCCTCACCACCGCGGGACAGCAACCGCTGGCACCCTTCCTGCCGTTCGTCCCCTCCGCGCCGGACATCGGGCTGCACTTCGTCGTCACCCGCCGGGTGGCGGGCGCCGCACGCGCGCTGTACGAACCGTTTCTGATGGCGCTCCGGGAGAGCGGCACCACGGCCCTGGTGATGACCGGCGACCGGCAGGAGGGCCAGCTCTTCCCCGGGGTGTACGCCGCGGCCCTGCCACCCGGCAGGGGGACCCTGGTGCGCCGGGGCGAGGCAACCCGGCTGATCCAGACGGCACTTGCCGGAGAGGGCGGCGAGGACCTCGGATGACCAAGGACGTGATAGCGCTCACCGAGCGGCTGCCGGACGCCTGGAGCATCCTGGTGGGGCTGCTCGCCGGTGGCCCGGATCTCCGGGTGGACACGGCCGCGGAGGGCGCGGTGGTACAGCTCTGTGACGGCGAGGGACGGACGCTGCTCTCGGTCGAGGCACCGATGCTGCTGAGGGTGCCGGGCGAGGCGAACCGGCTGCTGGACGCGGATGCCGGGGACGGGCCCCGGTGGTGGGTCGAGGCCCGCGCCGCCACCGGCGTGCCCCGGGCGGAGCGGCTCGCCGGTGCGTTCGCGGCCCGGCTGACCGCGCTGCTGGGCGGCACCGTCTGGCCGCCGGACGCGCCCGGTGACGCGGACGAACTCGTCGACACCTCGGGCGTCACGGCCGTACCGGCTCCGGCGGCCGCCCAGCCCGCCGTCGATGTGCTCACCGAGCGGGTCGCGGTCGTCCTCCAGGACCGTCCGCTGATCGCCATGACCAGCTGGCTGTCCGAGGCGCTGCGGGCCACCACGGAAAGCGACCGAGGCCTGCAGATCGTCACCCCCGGTCACTGCCGTCTCTCGCTGCCCACCCGCACGCTGATGTTCGGCCCGCCCACCCGGTGGGTGGTGCAGGACGAGCAGTGCGGGTATTACGACGGCCTGTCCGGGGCGGTACTGCGCTGGCAGGACGGCGCCTTCGCCCCGGCGCGCGACGAGCACGGGCGGACGCCGGTGGCCGAGGCGTTCGGCACCGTCCGGCGCACCGCCGAGCGGCAGCTGGCGCTCTCCTTCCACACCCGCCATCCCGCGACCGAGCGGCTGGTGCTCGGCGGGGCGGTGGAAGCGGCCTGGCGGCTGCTGACGGGCGCGCCCCCGGTCGGCTGGGGCACCGCGGAGCCCGCCGGTCTCCCCTGGTCACGGCGGCAGTTGACCGACCTGGCGCGGGAGCGGGCACCCAGGTCCACCTGGACGGTGATCGTCGGGACCGCGGAGCGTCCCGCCCTCGCCACCCTGCGGGTCACCCGTACCCCGGACGGTGTCGAGGAGGACACCATCCTCGCCTTCGGCTATGGGCCGGGCGAGCCGCCGCCCCTGGACCGGCTGCCCGCCCTGGCCGATGAGCTGGTCACCCGGCACGGCCTCACCTCGCTGCTGTGCCAACTGCGCGAGGCGCGCCGGGACTTGAGCCTGCCGCCCCGCTTCGAACGCCCGCCGGTGCCGGTTGGCTTTGCGCTGGGGGCGGCGGAGGTGCGGGAGGTCGGGCTCGCCCATGCCCGGCATCCGCCGGCGGCCGGGCCGCGCCCGCTCGGCCCGGCCGCGCGGCCGGGCCTGTACTACCCGCTGGGGGACGGGGAGTCCGCCGCCGAGGGCTGGAGCGGATTCGAGCGGCTGATGCGGCATCTGCGCCGGCAGTGACCGTCACCGATGCGGTCGTGGGCGAGGGCGGCGGTCGTGGCTGCGCTCCAGCGCGAGGACCAGGAGGGTCAGGGCGGTGAAGAACAGGGCGACGAGGGCGATCACCGCGGCCATGTGATGACCTTCCGTGCGGCGCCGAAGGGTTCCTCGGCGACGGCCTTGAAGAACGTGTAGTGGAAGGTCCCTTGTTCGTCCGCGGTGCGGCGCAGGTCGGCTGTCCCCCGGTGCCACTCGGCCGGGGTGGTCAGGCCGGCGGCCAAGGCCTCCTCGCGGACGGATTCGACCATCGCGATAAAGGTGTTGCGGGTGAAGCCCTCCACCAGGGCGGGCCGGCTGTGGTCGGCGTAGACCGTCCGCGGATGGACCGCGACACCCTGGAACCCGGCGGTGGTCAGCAGCGGATGCAGCCGCCGGCCGATCAACGCGTCCCCGCCGGCGGCGGACTGCAGCCGGATCTGGCACTCGATCGCCGCCCGGGCATGGGGACTGTCGGGGTGGAAGAAGGCCGAACCATGGTCCCCCTCCATGACGGTGATGGAGCCGCCCGGCCGCAGCACCCGCCGCAGCGCCGTCAACGCGCCCAGCGGATCCGGCAGATGCTCCAGGACGAAGCACACAAAGACGTGGTCAAAGGCGTCATCCGGGAACGGCAGCTCATGGAGGTCGGCATGACACCACTCCACCCGCGCCCCGGGGAGCCGGGCCGAAACCCGGTCGCGGGCCTGTTCAAGGGAGTCCGCCGAGACATCGACCGCCGTGATGTGCGCCTCGGGGCTGCCCGCGGCCAGATGCACCGTCTGCGCGCCGACCCCGCAACCGGCCTCCAGCACCCGGCTCCCGGCGGGATACACCGTGCCCGCGTGCAGCAACCTCGCCAGCGTGTCCGCTTGATCACCCAGCCGCCGGGCCTCGTTCGCCGTGTACCCGTGTACATATCCGTTCCGCATGGCTTGACCCTGCCGCCATAATGGCCCGATGGACAGAGCCAATGAAGCTGCTGGAGACAGGTCCATAAGCGCCGGTGCCGCCGGGGCCGACTTCCTTCAGCTGGACATCGCCGACGCACCGGTGGGCGGGCGGGCCGACTGGCTGGCCCGGCGGCTGCGGCTGGCGATCTCCGACGGCCGGCTGCCGGTGGGCGGCAAGCTGCCCGCCACCCGGGTGCTCGCCGCTGAACTGCGGGTGTCCCGTGGCGTGGTCACCGAGGCCTACCGGCGGCTGACCGAGGACGGTCATGTGGCCGGACGCGGCCGGGGCGGCACGGTGGTGGTCGCCGCCCCGCTGTCCGCACCGCCGCCCCGCGCCGAACCTCCGGCGGCCACCGGCGCAGTGTTCGCCGCCGCACCCGGCGAGGACGTCTTCGACACACTGCGCACGGCCCCGGCCCGGATCGACCTCTCGCCCGGGCTGCCCGACCTGACGGCCTTCCCCCGCGCGGCCTGGCTGCGCGCCGAACGCTCGGTGCTGGCCGAACTCTCGCCCTCGGACTTCGGATACGGAGATCCCCGCGGCACCCCGGCGCTGCGCCTGGCCGTCGCCCACTGGCTGGCCCGCAACCGGGGGATCCGGGCCGACCCGGGCGAGGTGCTGATCGTCGCCGGTACCGCCCAGGCGCTGGGACTGCTGGCGCAGGTGCTGCGGGAGGACGGGATCTCCCGGGTGGCGGTGGAGGACCCCGGCTCGCTCGGGGCCCGCCAGCACCTCAACCGGTGGCAGGTGGACACCCCGCCCATCCCGGTGGACTCCGAGGGGATCCGGGTCGACGGGCTGCGCGCCGACGGTGCGCCCGCCGTGCTGCTCACCCCGGCCCATCAGTTCCCCACCGGAGTGGTCCTCGGCGGCGAACGGCGCCGGGCGCTGATGCGCTGGGCCGGCGCGGGCGGGCTGATCATCGAGGACGACTATGACGCCGAGCACCGCTATGACCGCTCGCCGGTGCCCGCGCTGCGGTCGATGCTCGCGGAACACGTCTGCTACGCCGGGAGCGTGTCCAAGCTGCTGGCTCCCGCGCTGCGGGTGGGCTGGGTGCTGGCACCGCCGGGATACCGGGACGCCCTGGTGTCCGCCAAGCGGTTCACCGATCTCGGCAATGCGGCGCTGCCCCAGCTGGTACTGGCCCGGCTGATGGAATCCGGCGAGCTGGAGCGGCAGTTGCGGCTGCTGCGGCGGCGGCACCGACGGCGGCGGGATGTAATGATCCAGGCGATTCGTACCCATCTGCCGGGGGCGGTGGTGCACGGCGCGGCGGCGGGCCTGCACCTGACGATCACCTTCGCGGACCGGGCCCTCGCGGCCGGGGCCGCCGATACGGAGCTCGCCGCCGCTGCGCTGGCCCGGGGGGTGAAGGTGCAGCCGCTCTCCTGGCACCGGCAGCGGCCCGGGCGGCCGGGACTGGTGCTGGGCTATGCGGCGAGTACGGCGACGGCGATCGCGGAGGGAGTGGCCGTGCTGGGGGAGCTGCTGCGGTGAGGGACGCTAGGGGCGCTACGCGGGGCCGGAGCTCTTGCGGAAGGCCCACTCCAGCCGCGGTTCCAGCATCCACCGCAGCACCCGCCGCACCGGTGGCGAACACAGCACGCTGATCATCGCGATGGCCAGCACCGTCACCACGGCCTCGCCCGCCGGCCCGCGGATCCACGCGGCGGCGTCGTACCACTCGTACCAGCGGGAGAGCTTGATCAGGAAGCCGTGCAGCAGATACCCGTAGAGCGTCCCGGTGCCCAGCACCGTGAACCAGGTCCTGCGGCGCGGTACCCAGGCGAGGAAACCGATGGTCAGGGCGGCGGCGCAGCCGAAGAGCGCCAGGGTCATCACGGGGGCGGTCCAGGCGGGCTGGTGGAGATCCTGGACGCTGTAATTGCGGTAGAGCCAGCCGCTGTCCAGGCGCGGGGCCAGCCAGTAGGCGGTCGCCAGGGCGCAGCCGAAGACCGGCAGCGCCGCGATCCGCACCCAGCCGCGGCGCACCAACTCGAAGTGGGCGGGCTTCAGATGGAGCCCGATCACAAAGAACGGCAGGAACTGCAGCACCCGCATCAGGTCGAAGTCGCTGCCGATCTCGCGGGTGAGCGCGCCGGTGACGGCTATCGCGAAGGCCACCGGGACCGGCCACCGCACGAGCCGCCAGATCGGCGTGGTCAGCCGCCAGATGAACAGCGCGGCCAGGAACCAGTTGAGGTACCAGGGGTTGAACAGGGAGAACGGGTCCGGTGAGGCATCCGGCTCCAGCCACCGCTGGAACTCGAGATAGAGCACCTGGAAGATCAGATAGGGCACCAGGACGCCGGCGATCAGCCGCTTCAGCTTGGCCGGGGTCGGTTCGAAGCCGCGCGAGAAGTAGCCGGAGATCACAATGAACGCCGGCATGTGGAAGGTGTAGACCGTGAGGTACAGCGCGGTCGCCGCCCGGCTGGTGCCGGTGAGCGGTTCCCAGGCGTGGCCGAGGGCGACCAGGACGATCGCCAGGTACTTGGCGTTGTCGAAGAACGGGTCGCGCCGTGCCGCGTCGGCACCGTCGGTCCGGGGACGGGCGGAGGCCGCGGCCGTGGGTTGCGCCGGCGGCGCCGGAGTGGTGGGGGACACCCGAGGCACCATAGCCGTGGCAGCGGAACCGGCAAAAACCCCGTACCGTCCAGGCGCCCGGCCGAAAATCGATCCCTTGTCCGCGGGGTCAATCTATCGATGAATCGTCACGTCACCACACTGGTGCCGGAGTTGATGGCACGATGGGTACGGGGGAGACCTGCGGTGCAGCGTCTCCCCGGGCCGGGAAAGTGCTTTCGACCGAGGGTGGGATCAGTTGTGATCATTTCGCTATCAACGGTGTTGCTCTTGGGGATCGTTCTGGTGATGCTGATGCGCAACGGGAAGCTGAAGGGCGGCTCGGCGTTCATCGCCATCCTCTTCGGCTTCTTCCTGGCCTCCACCGGCCTGGCGCCGTCGATCCACAACTTCCTGGACTCGATCGCCCGGACCATACAGAACATCAAGATCTGAGCGGTGCGGTCCATGAAGGCGGCCGGCGGAAACGAAACGCCTCCGGCCGGGGCCGGAGGCGTGGTGGAGCGGGCGACGGGAATCGAACCCGCGTAGCCAGTTTGGAAGACTGGGGCTCTACCATTGAGCTACGCCCGCGAGCGCCCTCGAACCCCTGTGGGGCGGATGGCACTGACGTGCATCGTAGCGGGTCCCGGGGGTCCGCCGCACACCCCGGTGGGACGGCCCCGGCCCCTGGTCCGTTCCTTCGCCGAAACCGGCCGCCGAGCACCCCCGCGGGCATGTACCCTACGTCTCGCACCGACGGGGTGTGGCGCAGCTTGGTAGCGCGTCCGCTTTGGGAGCGGAAGGTCGTCGGTTCGAATCCGGCCACCCCGACCAGCAAGATCACATTGTGGGGCTCATCCTGCGTGCGGTTACTATGCAAGCTGCGCGTCTGTGTGTCTCTCTACCGGGCGCGATCCGCTGAGAACCTCAGCAGAATTCCAGAAGTCAGCCCCAAGGAGACCGAACCGTGAAGAGCGCCGTGGAGACCCTGAACCCGACTCGGGTTCGGCTCACTGTCGAGGTGCCCTTCGAGGAGCTCAAGCCCAGCCTCGACGCGGCGTACAAGAAGATCAACCAGCAGGTCACGGTGGCGGGCTTCCGCAAGGGCAAGATCCCGGCCCGCGTCATCGACCAGCGCTTCGGCCGTGGCGCCGTGCTGGAGGAGGCCGTCAACGACGCGCTCCCGAAGTTCTACACCGAGGCGGTCAACGAGGGCGACCTCAACCCGCTCGGCCAGCCCGAGGTGGACATCACCGAGCTGAAGGACGGCGAGCTGCTGGCCTTCACCGCCGAGGTCGACATCCGCCCGGCCCTGGAGATCCCGGACTACTCCGGCATCGAGGTCACCGTCGATGTCGCCGAGGTCACCGACGAGGACATCGAGAAGTCCGTCGAGCAGCTCCGTGAGCGCTTCGCCACCACCACCGCGGTCGAGCGCGCCGCCGCCGAGGGCGACATCGTCACGGTCGACCTCGAGGCCAAGGTCGACGGCGAGGTGCTGGAGGACGGCGTTGCCACCGGCGTCGACTACACCATCGGCTCCGGCCAGCTGCTGGACGGCATCGACGAGGCGGTGACCGGCCTCGCCGCCGGTGGCACCGCGACCTTCACCTCCGAGCTCAAGGGCGGTTCCGCCGAGGGCAAGGAGGCCGAGGTCAAGGTGGACGTCAGCGCCGTCAAGTCCCGCGAACTGCCCGCGCTGGACGACGAGTTCGCGCAGCTGGCGAGCGAGTTCGACACGCTGGAGGAGCTCCGGGCCGACAGCCGCGAGCGGCTGGCCCGGATGAAGAAGTTCGACCAGGCCACCCAGGCCCAGGAGAAGGTGCTCGACGAGCTGCTGAAGCTGGTCGAGGTCCCGATGCCCGAGAAGCTGCTCGAGGACGAGGTCAACACCCGCAAGCACAACCTCGAGCACCACCAGCTCGGGCAGATGGGCATGACCCTGGACAAGTACCTGGAGATCCAGGGCAAGTCCGCCGAGGAGTTCGAGGCCGAGCTCAAGGAGCAGGCCGAGAAGGGCATCCGCACCCAGTTCGTCCTCGACGAGATCGTCAACAAGGAGAAGCTGTCGGTCGGCCAGGAGGAGCTCACCGAGCACCTGATGCGCCGTGCGCAGTCCTCCGGCATGAGCCCCGACCAGTTCGCCCAGGCGGTCGTCGAGGGTGGCCAGGTCCCGATGCTGGTCGGCGAGGTCGCCCGCGGCAAGGCCCTGGCGACGGTCGTCGAGGCCGCCACCGTCAAGGACGCCAACGGCGAGATCGTCAACCTTGAGGACGAGGACGACGAGGCGGAGGCCGCCACCGAGGTCGTCGAGGCCGCCGAGGGCAAGGAAGCCTGAGCCCCGGAAGCGCCTGAACGGCCCCGAGCCTGCTTACGGGCCCGGTCGCGGCCACCCCTGCGGGGGGCCGCGACCGGGCCCGTAAGCGCTCTGTGGGGAGCCGCTGAACCTGCGCTCAGAGCGAACAGTTCCCCATGCGGGATGGCGGCCGCCGACCAGCGCGTTAGGGTCCGTAGATACGAGGGCAGGGGAAGACTTGGAGCGCGCCGGAGGGTACCGGCCCAGGCGACCCCGGCCCCGAGTGAAGACGCGGAGACGGCCCGTTGCCGTCAGAGACGAGCAGGTGGATCACGTGATGAATCTGATGCCTTCCGCCGCCGGCGGGCCTTCCATCGGTGGTGGCCTCGGCGACCAGGTCTACAGCCGGCTGCTCGACGAGCGGATCATCTTCCTCGGCCAGCAGGTCGACGACGACATCGCCAACAAGATCACGGCGCAGCTGCTGCTCCTGGCCGCGGACCCCGACAAGGACATTTACCTCTACATCAACAGCCCCGGTGGTTCGGTGACGGCCGGCATGGCGGTCTACGACACCATGCAGTACATCCCGAACGACGTGGTCACCATCGGCATGGGCCTCGCCGCCTCGATGGGCCAGTTCCTGCTGACCGGTGGCACCGCGGGCAAGCGCTTTGCGCTGCCCAACACCGACATCCTCATGCACCAGGGCTCCGCGGGCCTCGGCGGCACCGCCTCGGACATCAAGATCCAGGCCGAGCAGCTGCTCCGTACCAAGAAGCGGATGGCGGAGATCACCGCCGAGCACACCGGCCAGACCGTGGAGACGATCATCCGCGACGGTGACCGCGACCGCTGGTTCAGCGCGGAGGAGGCCAAGGAGTACGGGATCATCGACGAGATCATCACCCACGCCTCCGGCGTTCCGGGCGGCGGCGGCACGGGGGCCTGAGCCCCGGCAGTACCGCTCAAAGCCGTATCCCAGCCCACCGACCGCCATCAGGATGGTGAACACCCGCATGAACAACTTCCCCGGCAGTGGTCTCTACACCGGCCCCCAGGTCGATGCGCGCTATGTCGTGCCGCGCTTTGTGGAGCGCACCTCCCAGGGCGTTCGTGAGTACGACCCGTACGCGAAGCTCTTCGAGGAGCGTGTGATCTTCCTCGGCGTCCAGATCGACGACGCCTCCGCCAATGACGTCATGGCACAGCTGCTGTGCCTTGAATCAATGGATCCCGACCGGGACATCTCGATCTACATCAACTCGCCCGGCGGCTCGTTCACCGCGCTGACCGCCATCTACGACACGATGCAGTTCGTGAAGCCCGACATCCAGACGGTCTGCATGGGCCAGGCGGCCTCGGCCGCGGCCATCCTGCTGGCCGCCGGCACCCCGGGCAAGCGGATGGCACTGCCCAACGCCCGGGTCCTGATCCACCAGCCGTCCAGCCAGACGGGCCGTGAGCAGCTCTCCGACCTGGAGATCGCGGCGAACGAGATCATGCGCATGCGCACTCAGCTGGAGGAGATGCTGGCCAAGCACTCCACCCAGCCGGTCGAGAAGATCCGCGACGATATCGAGCGCGACAAGATTCTCACCGCCGAGGAGGCGCTTGCCTACGGTCTGGTCGACCAGATCGTGTCCACGCGCAAGTCGTCCGTGTCCGTCTGACGTCTGTCTGAGTACGGTTCTCGGACACAGTGCCGCCGGTACCCCCCTTGGCCCGAGTAGGTACAAGGGGGGCCCGCACGGGGGGCCCGGCAAGGTACCGTCGATAGGCAAGCACTCGGGTTCGCAGAACAAGGCGGATCCCAGGCGAAGGGGAAGCACCTCGTGGCACGCATCGGTGACGGCGGCGATCTGCTCAAGTGCTCGTTCTGCGGAAAGAGCCAGAAGCAGGTGAAGAAGCTCATCGCGGGTCCTGGTGTGTACATCTGCGACGAGTGCATCGATCTCTGTAACGAGATCATCGAGGAAGAACTCGCGGAGACCTCCGAGGTGCGCTGGGAAGAACTCCCCAAGCCCCGCGAGATCTATGAGTTCCTCGAGGGTTATGTCGTCGGCCAGGAGGCCGCCAAAAAGGCCCTGTCGGTGGCCGTCTACAACCACTACAAGCGGGTGCAGGCCGGCGAGTACGGCGGGCACAACCGCGACGACGGCATCGAACTGGCCAAGTCCAACATTCTGCTGCTGGGCCCGACGGGTTCGGGCAAGACCCTGCTTGCGCAGACGCTGGCGCGGATGCTCAACGTCCCGTTCGCGATCGCCGACGCGACCGCGCTGACCGAGGCCGGCTATGTCGGCGAGGACGTCGAGAACATCCTCCTCAAGCTGATCCAGGCCGCCGACTACGACGTCAAAAAGGCCGAGACCGGCATCATCTACATCGACGAGATCGACAAGGTCGCCCGAAAGAGCGAAAATCCTTCGATCACCCGGGATGTGTCGGGCGAGGGCGTTCAGCAGGCCCTGCTCAAGATCCTGGAGGGGACCACCGCCTCGGTCCCGCCGCAGGGCGGCCGCAAGCACCCGCACCAGGAATTCATCCAGATCGACACGACGAACGTCCTGTTCATCGTGGGCGGCGCGTTCTCCGGACTGGAGAAGATCATCGAGTCCCGGGCCGGTGCCAAGGGCATCGGTTTCGGCGCGACGATCCGTTCCAAGCGCGAGATCGAGGCGAGCGACCAGTTCCAGGAGGTCATGCCGGAGGACCTGGTCAAGTTCGGCATGATCCCGGAGTTCATCGGCCGGCTGCCCGTCATCACCTCCGTGCACAACCTCGACCGTGCGGCGCTGCTCCAGATCCTGGTGGAGCCGCGTAACGCGCTGGTGAAGCAGTACCAGCGGCTCTTTGAACTCGACGGTGTCGAGCTCGACTTCGACCGCCCGGCCCTGGAGGCCATCGCCGATCAGGCGATCCTGCGGGGCACCGGGGCGCGGGGATTGCGCGCCATCATGGAGGAGGTGCTGCAGTCCGTGATGTATGAGGTGCCCTCGCGCAAGGATGTCGCGCGGGTCGTCATCACCGCGGATGTGGTGCAGTCCAATGTCAACCCGACGCTGGTGCCGCGCTCGCGCGGCGGCGAGGCGGGCGAGCGGCACGAGAAGAGCGCATAGCGGACGCATAGCGGACACCCCTCGGGCGCCCGGCCATGATGGTGCCGGGCGCCCTTTTTGTTTACGCGTTGTGCCGCTGCCAGGCCCGGTATACGTCGGTGGCGGCGTCCCGGGGTGCATAACGCATCGGCAGCCGGCGCTCGTTCCACGGTTTGGCGAACTCGCCGTAGAAGGTGCCGAGTTCGAAGTACTTCCGGTCGTCCACATAATGCGGCGGGAGATTCCTGCTTACCTTGCGGCAGCGGGCTTGACGCGCTTCGCGCGCCTGACGACGCTCAGCACGGACTTCGCCACCCGGCGCCGTATCGACGAGCACTTCGCCGCGCATGGGGTGCGCCCGGACATCGCCGTCGAGGCGAACTCGGTCAGCGCGCTGGTGGAGATAGTCACCCGGACCGGGCTGGCCACGGTGCTGCCCGACGCGATCGCGCGGGAGCAGCCGCGACTGCGGCCGGTCCCGCTGGAACCCGCGCTGCCCGCACGCTCGGTGGCGCTGCTCCGCCGGGAAGCGGCCTTTGAGAGCGCCGCGGCCCGGGCGTTCGCGGAGCTGGCCAGGGGGTGGGGCGGGGCGGGCAGTGCCACTGAAGGATGACGGATGATGCGACCTGGGTCTGATTACTCCAAGTTCCGCCTGGCTAGCCTCTGTTGCTGTTGTTGCTGTCACAGATCACAGGGGTGGGAGTTACGTATGAAAACAAAGCGAAGCAGGGTGCGCAGGGGTACGGTCGCGGTCTGGGTGGCCGCGACCATCGCCGCGACGGCGGCTGCGACGGGGTCGGCCCAAGCCATGTCCGGGGGTGTGCAGTTGCCCCAGCGGGGCGCGGCCCCCTGGCTCGCGACCCTGGCCGCCAAGGGCAGCGGGCCGCTGCTGGGGCGGGCGGCCTGCGGCGGCACCCTCATCGCGCCCGACCGGGTGCTGACCGCCGCGCACTGCCTCGACGGGCTGGACATCCGGAAGCTCGAGGTGCACATCGGATCCTCGGTGCTGTCCCGGGATCCGGGCACGGTACGCGACATACGCAAGGCCAGACTGCACCCGGACTACAAGCTGCTGCCCTCCCCGGCCGCACCCGACAAGCCGGAAATGTCCTCGGCCGCCTACGACTTGGCGGAGATCCGGCTCAACGCCCCGGTCCGCGGCGTCACACCGCTCCCGCTCGCCGAGCAGCGCCCGCGCCCCGGCACCCATGTGGTGGCCTTCGGCCATGGCATCACCCGCCCATGGGATCCGTCCCACCCGCACCGGAAGTTCCGTGGCGATGTGCTGCGCCGAGGCGACCTGACCGTCCGGACCCATGCGCAGTGCGCCGCCCAGACCCCGGCGGTGGTGGACAAGGCGTCGGTGTTCTGCGCCCGCGACCTGGACGGCGGTGGCGTGACGATGTGCACCGGCGACAGCGGAAGCCCGCTGATCGCCCGGGGGCGCCGGGGACCGGAGCTGGTGGGCGTCTTCAGCTTCGCCGGTGAGACGGCGGGCAAGGCGTGCGGCCGGCCGGCGGACGCGGGGTTCGCGGATGTGGCGGGGCTGCGGGGGTGGGTGCGGCGGTAGGGGCGGGTCCCATCCGGGACTTCGAAGACGATCACGCGACACTGCAGCCCCGCTCACTTGGCGGGCTCGCGATTGTAGAGCTTCTTGGCCCATAGGTAGCTGCCCAGAGCGATCAGGGCGCACCAACCGATGGCCAGGATTGCGCTGTTGTTGATCGGAGTGCCCAGCAGCAGCCCGCGCAGGGTTTCGATGAACGGGGTGAACGGCTGGTACTCGGCGAACCACTTCAGCCCTGTGGGCATCGTGTCGGTGGGGACGAACCCGCTGCCCATCATGGGCAGGATCATCAGCGGCGTCAGCATGGTGCTCGCGCCGGCGACGCTCTTGGCGACCATGGCCAGTGCGACCGACAGCCAGGTGAGCGCGAGGATGATCATTGCGAGCACGCCGATCGCGCCGAGCCATTCGCTGAAGTCCGCGGTCGGCTCGAATCCCACCAGCAGCGCGACCCCGATGACGGCAGTGATACTCAGCAGGGTCTGGATCAGGCTGCCCAACACATGACCGGTGAGTACCGAGACCCGGGCGATGGCCATGGTGCGGAACCGGGCGATGATGCCCTCGGTCATGTCGATGGCCACCGAGATCGCCGTGCCCTGAGCCGCGGTCGCGACAGTTATCAGGATGACGCCGGGGACGACGTAGTTCGCGTAGGCATCCCGGCCGCCCGACGGCCCGCCAAGGCCGGTCCCGAGGATGCCGCCGAGAACGTAGACGAACAGCAGCAGGAAGACCACCGGAACCCCGGCGGCCGTCAGGATGAGCGTCGGATAACGCAGCATGTGCCGCAACTGGCGGCGCAACATGGTCGCCGAGTCGGCAAAGGCATGGGAAACCGCACTGGAAACGGCGCTCATCGGGCGGGCTCCTGTTCCGTGACCGGGTTGCCCGTCAGGGCGAAGAAGACGTCATCGAGATCGGGGGTGTGGACCTGCAGTTCGTCCACGGTGAGCGAGGCGTGGTCGAGCCAGTCCAGCAGTGCGCGCAACGACCGGACATCGCCCTGGCTGGGGATCTGCAGGGTGCATGTCTCATCGTTGCGGGACACCACGTCCAGCGTCCGGGCCGCGTGATCGTAGCCGCGTGGGTCGGCGAAGCGCAGGGTGATGTGGCCGCCGCCGACCTGCCGCTTGAGCTCCTCCGGCGAGCCTTCCGCGACCAGCTTTCCCTGGTGCAGCACCGCGATCCGGTCGGCGAGCTGGTCGGCCTCCTCGAGGTACTGGGTGGTGAGGAAGATCGTGACGCCCTCGTCGGTCACCAGCCTGCGGATGATCTCCCACATGGTCCGCCTGCTGCGCGGGTCCAGTCCGGTGGTCGGCTCGTCGAGGAAGATCACGCGGGGCCGGCCGACCAGCGTCATCGCGAGGTCCAGGCGGCGGCGCATCCCGCCGGAATACGTCGCCGCAGGCTTGCGGGCCGCGTCCACCAGATCGAACCGCGCCAGCAAGTCCTCGGCACGCTGCCGCCGTTCCCGGCGGGGCAGGCGGTTCAGGTCGGCCATCAACAGCAGGTTCTCCTGGCCGGTGAGGAAGCTGTCCACCGCCGAGAACTGGCCGGTGACGCCGATCGCGGCACGGACCGCGTCCGAATCCCGGACCACGTCCCGGCCGGCGACCCGCATTTCGCCGGCGTCGGCGCGGATGAGCGTGGACAGGATTTGCACCACGGTGGTCTTGCCGGCGCCGTTCGGGCCGAGCAACGCGAAGACGGATCCCGCGGGGATGTCGAGGTCGATGCCGTCGAGCACCATGTGGTCGCCGTACGTCTTGCGTACTGCAGTCGCCGCGATCGCGCGGTGACCGAGATCGGTGGTCATGGGTTTCACTTCCGCTCTGGTGAGACGGGCGCCGTATGGAGCGTCTTTACAACTCAGCGAAAGTTACGTTGCATTCACGTAATCGTCAATCATGTACAGGTGAAGCAACTTCATATCTGCTGGTCAGCACCGTAAAATCATTGCATGGCGCATGCTGGCTAATGCAACAGGGATGCGTTGCATTAAGCTGGCCTCGACGCCGACAGTGGAGGACACCCGATGCCCGGTGACAGACTCACCCTCCAGGACCGCCAGCAGATCGCCGCAGGACTGCGCGAGGAGCTGACCTACGCCGCCATTGGCCGCCGCATCGGGCGGCCGACCTCCACCGTCACCCGCGAAGTGATGCGCAACGGCGGGCCGCGCGGCTACCACGCCGAGATGGCTCACCGGGCCGGTACGGGACACATGCGTCGGCGCAAGACCACTCCGCCGACACCGTCACCGGGAGGTGCCCACCTCGGCGGGCGCGATCCACGACTCGTGGACGAAGTGGGCACGCAGAGCGTGGAACTGATGATTCAGGCGGGGCTCCCGCAGATGATGGCCAGGGTGCTCGCCGCGCTCTTCACCGCCGACAGCGGGAGCCTCACCTCCGCGGAACTTGTACGACGCCTGCACGTCAGCCCCGCTTCCATCTCCAAGGCCATTGGCTACCTGGAAAACCAGGCACTCATCAAACGTGAACGCGACCCGCACAGCCGCGCCGAACGTTACTCCATCGACGACGACGCAGCGTTCCACTCCATCATGGCCAGCGCGCGCACCCAGACCCAGATCGCCGAAGCCTGCAAGATCGGAGCCCAGAAACTGGGCGCCACCACCCCTGCCGGCGCTCGCCTGGAGAACACCAGCCAGTTCCTCCTCCACGTCATCGATGACCTGGTTCGCTCGGTCCAGCACTGGCACAAGGTCTACTCCACCCACCCTCGGAAGACGTCCGCGACCGACGATTGAACAGATCACGTTGACCTCAGGTCTCGCCGCGTCACGTCCGTCAGGAGCGCCGGGGGCGAAGGCTGGGCCAGCCCTTGTCTAGGCTTTGCGGGCGAGCAGGTGAATCTCCTGGAACTGCCGTCGGTCGGTGGGCTGAGGCTCGCGAACCATCCGGGCCACCTCGGTCAACCCGGACGTGCGCAGCATCGTGGCGAGGTGATCAGGCCACCACCGGTAGGCCGGCGCGACTGCGTGATCGAAGACCTGCGTCGGGTGAGACGGATCGTCGCTTGCCGAAAAGCCGACCAGAAGGTGGCCGCCCGGTGCCAGCACGCGGTGGAACTCCGCCAGGATGACGGGGAGTTCTTGCGGCGGAGTGTGGATGATGGACCAACGTGAGAGTGCGCCGCCCAGCACGCCGTCGGCGATGTTCAACGCGGTCATCGAGCCCACGTCGAACCGCAGGCCAGGATGGGCCTGTCGAGCCAACTCGATCATCGCAGGAGAGGCATCAACACCAAACGCCGCCAGCCCCAGCTCGCCCAGATGAGCGGTGATATGGCCAGGCCCACATCCCAGGTCCGCGACCTGGCCGTCCCCACTCGCGCTTACGGCCTCGGCGAAGGCACCCAAGATCGCGCGGTCCAGGGGACTGTCACGCAGCGAGTCGCGGAACAGCTGCGCATAGGTGGAGGCAGCAGCGTCGTAAGCCTCACGGGTGGCACTGAGGGCATCGTCTTCGACCATGCTCACGACATTAGTTCCTGGGGCCGAGGCGAGCCGAGAGGATTACGATCTTCCCTCCCACCCGTTCGCCCGGGGATTCCCGTCGTCCCTCACCAGAAGCAGCGATCCCCTTTGCCGGGGGCGCTCACTCGTCGAGGCAGTCGGCGAGGAAGCGGGCGTCCCGGCCCAGGACTTGCAGGTATGCGTCGGCGGCGCAGCGGACGGGGCGGTGGTCGCCGGTGCCGAAGTCGAGGTCGGTGCGGACCTGGTCGATGAGGGCGTCCCAGCGGTTTTTGGCAACAGTGCCGGTGGTGAGCTGATCGGCCCGGGATTGCGCTTCGGCGAGCATGAGTTCAAGGTGCGCGCGCAGGGTGCGGGTCAGTTCGTCGATCTCGCGGAGGGGTGGGCGGGTGACTCGCTCCTGGAGGGCGCGGCGGATGGTGGCGCGGATGGTGGTGAGGTCCAGGGGGGTGTTGTCGCCGGTCATGAGGGTCATGAGGGGCGGGGGTTGCTGGGGGTCGTGGGGGTGCATGGGTGGGCTCCTGTAGGGGATGAAGGGCAGCGCCCGCACGATGGAACGCTGATCACGACGCCTCCTGAGGCGTGATCCCAAGCAACCACTGATCTCAGCTCGTCCACGAGGCCACGAGGATGCAAGAACGATGCAAGTTCGTGTGCGAAGGGTGAGAGCTATTCGAACATAGGGCAAGAGCCGTGTGGGCGCGGTACGTTCACTGCGCCCGGTGATGCCTCAAGAGCTACTCGGAGGCGACATGGCCGCCAGACGCGCCGCCCCCAATCTCCGGCTCCGCGCTGTACGTGAGCTGGAATTCCAGATGAGTCGCCAGGAATTCGCGAAGGCAGTTGGCGACGCCGGGCGTGCGATGGGGGAGAACGTTGGCTGTGCAACCCGGCTTATCGCCGCATGGGAGGACGGCACTGTTGCCTGTCCACGCCCCGCGTATCGGCGCATCCTCACGCAGATGACCGGCCGTTCCATGACCGAGCTTGGCTTTCACATCGCCTCAACTCGACCGCCCGTCAACGCCCCGGTTGTCATCGGTGCGGTCGGCTCGGCGGAGGAGAGTGACGTGGAACGGCGTGCTTTTCTGCTCGATGGAGCGGGTGTGGCGCTTGCCCTGCCGACCCGTGTCCGGGGGGTCGAACGATGGGCAGGAAGGGTTGGAATGGGTGAGGTGCGGAGCGTGACCCAGGTTGTGCGGGTCATGTATGAACACGATCACGACCATGGGTCTGCCCAGCTGCGGCGGGCCGCGGCTGAGGCGCTGCACACGGCCTATCTGTGGTTACAAGAGGGCACCTATACCAAACGGACGGGGGGATGCCTCAGGTCGGCCACGGGCTTTCTGGCCATCGCCTCTGGCTGGCTCTCCTATGACTCAGGCCGGGCTGCTGATGCCCGCTCGCTTTACAACGAGGCACTCGCCTCAGCCAGGATCGCCGGTGATCTCGGGCTGGAAGCGCTCGCGTTCAGCTGCTTGTCCTTGCTTGCCAAGGCGTCAGGGCGTCCGCGTGAAGCGATCTCCGCCGCGCAAGCCGCGCAAACTGCCGCCTGCACGCTCGGCTCACCGCGCATGCTTGCCCTCTTCCACATGCGCGAGGCCGGTGGTTGGGCGCTTACCGGGGACCGCGTCATGACAGATCGCGCGATCGTCCGAGCCCATACCTCGTATGCCAAGGGCGGGCACGACAGTGACCCCGACTGGCTGGAGTTCTTCCATCCTGGGGAGCTCGCCGGGCTGGAATCACTCTGTCGTGCCGACCTCGGTCAGCATGAGCGGGCTGCTGCTGGTGCCGAGCAGGCCATTCTCCTGCACGGTGAGCGCTTCGCCCGCAATCGCGCCTTGTACACGGCCGATGTTGCCATCCAACATGCTGTGCGGGACCGCCCGGACCCTGAAGCCGCTGTCGAGGCGGCGGGTCGCGTGCTGGCGTTCCTTCCTGAGGTGCGTTCCGACAGGCTCTTGCAGTCACTGCAGAACGTTGCGGGTGCGCTGCAACGTCACTCCCGTCACCCGGCAGTTGCCGACTGGCTTGAGGAGTACCGCACAGCCATCAGTTTCAGATGAAGGGGAAGACGGTTCGTGAACCCAGGCAATCATGCGGACGCTGTGATTCACACCTATGGACCCGGCGAGATCCTGCCTCTGCTCGATACGCTCGCCGACATCTGGGCGGATGCGCATCCGGAACTCGTCGGGTCGTGTGAGTCTCGGGTTGAAGGGCTGTCTGTCGACTCTTTCCGCCGCCAGGTCACGGGGCACCTTGCACATGAAGGTTTCAGCCTCGTCGGGGCGTACACAGACGGCACCTTGGTTGGGTTCGGCTATGGGTTCCCCTGCACGCCCGCATACTGGTTCGGTGCTGAACTGCTCCCACAAATTCCTGAGCAGGCTCGTACAACGGAGCATCTCATGGGCTTGTGCGAGCTGGCTGTCCGTCCACCGTGGCAGTCTCGAGGCATCGGGTCGGCTTTGCATGCCGCGTTGCTCAAGTCGGTCGGGCCGCAGTGGACTTCGCTGCTCGTACTGCCCGAGAACACGCGAGGCCGTAGTCTCTATGAGCGGCTTGGATATCGGTATGCCGGACCATATCAGAACGCGCCTGACGGACCGGTTTTCGATTTGTTGCTCTTGTACACCCTCTCGGCCGGGACGTGCGCGCCGGACTGCTGACCGAACGGCTCGCTGTGCGTGCGGCCCGTCACTTCTCCTTGCGAACCTCGTTGCGGACCTTGGCCGTTGCTTCGGACAGGTCCTTGATGGGCATCACATTGCCGGTGGAGTCCTCAGGGCCGTCGCTCTTGGAGACCTCGTGCTGAACGATTCCAACAGCACTGGAATCGCTCCAGATGCAGAAGGCGACTTCCATCGTCGTCGACTGCTCGGAGTTGGTGATGGTGGACTTCGCAGTGATGGTGGACTTCTGTGACTCGCACTTCATCACCGCTCCATCGAAACCATTCGGGTGGAAGTCGGTGAGGGGCGTCACCGTTTCGACTTTGATGTCGCCCTGGTTGTCCTTGAGGTTCTGCTGGTTCTCCTTCTGCTGCTTGTCCAGAACCGCCAGGTAGTCGTCCACGGCCTTGCGGGGATTTGCGACGTCGCCATAGTCGCCCACCACGGACAGGCCCTGCTTCTGGGCATTGTCGTAAGAGGCGCTGACCGCCTTGCCGTTGGGAATGTTGACGGCCTTGGCGACCTTCTCGTTGGTCATCTTCGACAGTCGCTCCGAGAGCGGTGTCGTCTTCTTCGAGTACTGCCCGTCCAGCAGCTTGTCCGGCAGTGCGATGGTGTAGGGCTTCACCTTGCCGTCGCCCCCGTCGGCACCCTTGAAAAGGGAATAGGCTCCACCTCCGATCGCGCCGATGAGGACCACCACGCCGACGGCGATGCCGATGACCTTGCCCTTGCCGCCGCGCTGCGGGGGTGCCGGTGGCGGGTAGGGGGCGGGCATTCCCGGCTGCATGCCGTAGGGCTGCTGGCCATACGGCGGTTGCTGGGGCGGCCGGCCCGGGGGTGGGGGATAGGAGCCCTGGGTGTATGGGTTGGGCTGGCCGTATGGGTTGGGCTGACCGTGGCTCATAGGGGCTCCTTCGGGGCCGATCGCCTTGCCGGAGTTGTCACTTCTCCTTGCGGACTTCGTTGCGGATCTTGGCCGTCGCCTCGGACATCTCCTTGGCGGACATCAGCCGGCCGGAGGAGTCGGTGCCCGAGCCGAAGGGTGAGCCCTTCTCCATCCGCTGGCTGATGACGCCGAGGGCGCTGGTGTCACCCCAGATGCACTGGCTGTACTGCGACTCTTTACTGATGGAGTCGAAGGTGGAGCTGACCCTTCTCACGGTACACTTCAGCACCATGCCATCGAAGCCGTCCGGGTGGAACTCCGTGAAGGGCGTAACGATTTCGACCTTGGACGTCGTGGTCTTCTGCTGCTTTTCCTCAATGTCCGCGATCATGTCATTGACCGCCTTCTTGGGGTCGGCGAGCTTTCCATAGAGGCCGATGACATTCAGGTCCTGCTTGCCGTCTTTGAGGTAAGCCCCGGATACCCCCTTCGCATTGGTGATGCCGTGGTCCCGGAGCTTCTTGTCGTTGCTTTCGTCGTGCGTCTTGTCCGAGCCCGCGGCCTTGGTGTACTTCCCGTCCAGCAGCTTGTCCGGGAGGACGATCGTGTAGGGCTTGACGTTCCCGCCGTCGCTGCCCTTGAAGAGCACATACGCCCCGCCCGCGATCGCGGTGATCAGTACCGCCGCGCCGACGACGATGCCTATGACCTTGCCCTTGCCGCCGCGCTGCGGGGGTATCGGCGGCGGGTAGGGGGCGGGCATTCCCGGCTGCTGCATGCCATAGGGCTGCTGCCCGTAGGGCTGTTGGCCGTAAGGCGGCTGGTCGTACGGCGGTTGCTGCGGGGGTGTTCCGTAGGGGCCGTACGGGCCCGGCTGCTGGGGCGGCCGGCCCGGGGGCGGGGGATAGGAGCCGTAGCCGGGCTGCCCATGGGGGTCGCCCTGGGCGTAGGGGTTGGGCTGGTCGTGACTCATCCTGGTTCTCCTCCGGCCAATCGCCTTGCAGGGGTGGTTACTTGTCCTTGCGTACTTCGCCGCGGACCTTGGCCGTCGCCTCGGAGAGTTCCTTGGCGGACATCGCCTTGCCGGAGGAGTTGACGGTCGGGCCGAGCGACCGGCCAAGGATGGAGGTGCTCTTCTGCACCTTGTGCATGACGGTGCCCACGGCGCTGCCGTCGCCCCAGACGCACTGGCTGTACTGCCGGTCATTGGTGAAGGTGGTGAAGGTGGTGGTGGCCTTTTTGAGGGAGCACTTCAGCACGATGCCGTCGAAGCCTGCCGGATGGAATTCGGTCCAGGGCGTGACCAGCTCGGTCTTGTTGACGGAGCCCTGTTCCACGGGCAAGGAGGTCTGCTCCAGATCCTTGTCCAGAATCGCGATCTTGGCGTCTACCGTCTTCCTGGCGTCGGCGAGCTCGCCATAGGCGCCGCCGATATACAGGGTCTGCCGGTCGTCATTGGCGTAGGACCCGGAGATCTCCGTGCCGTTGACGATGCCGCGCTTCTTGAGTATCTCGTCGTTGCGGCCGTCGCTCGGCTTGTCGTCCTTCGGTTCCGGCTTCTTGGCGTACTGTCCGTCCAGCAGCTTGTCCGGGAGGGCGATGGTGTAGGGCTTCGCCCCCGGGCCGTCGTTGCCGCCGTCCTTCAGGAGGGCGTACGCCCCGCCCCCGATCGCGCCGATGAGCGCCACCGCGCCGATGGCGATGCCCAGGGTCTTGCCTTTGCCGCCGCGCTGCGGGGGCTGGGGAGGCTGGCCGTAGGGGCCCGGCTGGATATGGCTCATGGTGTGTCTGGGTCTTTCTTTGGTTCGCCGTGCGGGACGCACAGGGGAATGCATCATCCTTGCCGATGGCTTATCCCGGCTTTACGCCGGGGGTGCAACGGTTTTGAAACAGCGGTAAGGAATGGGCGGTTGGGGGTTATTTGTCCTTTCGGGTCTCATAGCGGATCTCATCGCGGATCTTGGCCGTCGCCTCGGCCGGTCCGTTGGCGTCGCCGGGCGGGAGGAGAGGGGGCATTCGGACATCTTTCCGGACGGGGCGCCGGGGGCCGCGCCTGGGGGCGGAAACGGGTTCGTGGGCTGTCCGTGGTGCCCCGTAGAATCCGTCCGTGACCGAGAACACTCAGCAGCCAGACAACAGCGCCCCCGAACTGCCGACCCAGTACGCGCCGGCCGAAGTAGAGGGGCCGCTGTATGAGCGCTGGGTAGAGCGGGGTTACTTTGCAGCCGACGCCAAGAGCGGCAAGAAGCCGTACACCATCGTCATCCCCCCGCCCAATGTCACCGGCACCCTCCACCTGGGCCATGCTTTCCAGCACACGCTGATGGACGCCCTCACCCGCCGCAAGCGGATGCAGGGCTATGAGTCGCTGTGGCTGCCCGGCATGGACCACGCCGGCATCGCCACCCAGAACAAGGTCGAGCAGCAGCTCGCCGAGGAGGGCAAGTCCCGCCAGGACCTGGGGCGCGAGGCGTTCACCGAGCGCGTCTGGCAGTGGAAGGAGGAGTACGGCGGCAAGATCCTCGGCCAGATGCGCCGGCTGGGCGATGGCGTCGACTGGTCCCGGGAGCGCTTCACCATGGACGAGGGCCTCTCCAGGGCCGTCCAGACGATCTTCAAGAGGCTCTATGACGACGGGCTGATCTACCGCGCCGAGCGCATCATCAACTGGTGCCCGCGCTGTCTCACCGCCATCTCCGACATCGAGGTGGACTACCAGGAGGACGACGGCGAGCTCGTCTCCATCCGCTATGGCGAGGGCGAGGACTCGCTCGTCGTCGCGACCACCCGTGCCGAGACGATGCTCGGCGACACGGCCGTGGCCGTCCACCCGGAGGACGAGCGCTATGCGCATCTCATCGGCAAGCGGATCAAGCTGCCGCTGACCGACCGGACCATTCCCGTGGTGGCCGACACCCATGTCGACCCGGAGTTCGGCACCGGTGCCGTCAAGGTGACCCCGGCACACGACCCCAATGACTTCGCCATCGGCCAGCGCCACGACCTGCCGTCGATGACCGTGATGGACGAGCGCGGCAACATCACCGTGCACGGCCCGTTCCTGGGCCTGGACCGCTTCGAGGCACGCTCGGCGATCGTCGGCGCGCTGCGCGAGCAGGGCCGGATCGTCGCCGAGAAGCGGCCGTACGTCCACTCCGTCGGCCACTGCTCGCGCTGCAAGGCGACCGTCGAGCCGCGGCTGTCCATGCAGTGGTGGGTCAAGGTCGAGCCGCTCGCGCAGGCCGCCGGTGACGCGGTCCGGGACGGCCGGGTGAAGATCCACCCCGAGGACATGTCGAAGCGCTACTTCGACTGGGTCGACAACATGCACGACTGGTGCATCTCGCGCCAGCTGTGGTGGGGCCACCGCATCCCGGTCTGGTACGGCCCGGACGGCGAGACCGTCTGCGTCGGCCCGGACGAGCAGCCGCCGACGGGTGAGGGCTGGCATCAGGAGACCGATGTCCTGGACACCTGGTTCTCCTCCGGGCTGTGGCCCTTCTCCACCCTGGGCTGGCCGGAGCAGACCCCGGACCTCGAGAAGTTCTATGCGACCGATGTGCTGCTCACCGGCCACGACATCATCTTCTTCTGGGTCGCCCGGATGATGATGTTCGGTCTGTATGCGATGGATGGGGTCGCGCCGTTCCACACCATCGCGCTGACCGGTCTGGTCCGTGACGAGCACGGCAAGAAGATGTCGAAGTCCAACCCCAATTCGGTCGACCCGCTGGACTGGATGGACGCCTATGGCTCGGACGCCGTCCGCTTCACCCTGGCCCGGGGCGCCAACCCCGGTGCCGATGTGCCGATCGGCGAGGACTGGGTCCAGGCGTCCCGCAACTTCGCCAACAAGATCTGGAACGCCACCCGCTTCGCGCTGATGAACGGCGCGACGGTGGAGGGCGAACTGCCGTCCGCCGAGCGGCTGTCGGCGACCGACCGCTGGATCCTGTCCCGGCTGAACGCGACCGTCGCCGAGGTGGACGCGCACTACGAGGACTACCAGTTCGCCAAGGTCTCCGATGCGCTCTACCACTTCGCATGGGACGAGGTCTTCGACTGGTATGTCGAGCTGTCCAAGACCACCTTCATGGGCGGCGGCGAGCCGGCCAAGGTCTCGGCCCGCGTCCTCGGCGAGGTCCTCGACGTCACGCTCAAGCTGCTGCACCCGATCGTCCCCTTTGTCACCGAGACGCTGTGGACCACGCTCACCGGCAAGGAGTCGCTGGTCATCGCGGAGTGGCCGCAGGACTCCGGCTTCCGGGACGCGGCCGCCGAGCGGGAGATCGAGGAGCTCCAGCGGGTGATCACCGAGGTCCGCCGCTTCCGCTCCGACCAGGGCCTCCAGCCCGGCCAGCGGGTCCCGGCGCAGCTCGGTCTCTCGGGCACGGAGTCTTCGGGGTTGGCCGCCCACGAGGCCGCGATCCGGCAGCTGCTGCGGCTGCAGCCCGCCGGGGAGGGCTTCCACGCCACCGCGACCCTGCCGGTGGCGGGTGCGACGGTCGCCCTCGACCTGTCCGGTGTCATCGACTTCGAGGCCGAGCGCAAGCGGCTGGCCAAGGACCTCGGTGCGGCGGAGAAGGAGAAGGCACAGGCCAACGCCAAGCTGGGCAATGAGGCGTTCCTGGCCAAGGCCCCCGACAACGTCGTGGAGAAGATCCGTAAGCGGCTGGCCACGGCCGAGGCCGACATCGAGCGGATCACCGCGCAGCTGGCCGCCCTGCCGAAGGGCTGAGACCGGGCCCATACGACCGGGCCCATACGAGAGGCCCCGCGCTCCGACTTCGGTTCAGGAGCGCGGGGCCTCCGTCGTGCCGGTTGCCGGTGGGCGCTAACGCGACCACGGCCGGGTACGCCCCGGGTCCCACATGGGTCCCCAAGGCCCCTCCAGTGGCTCCTCCTCCACCCGGTCGAGGGGCCGGTGATTGCGGTCCCGGCGGTCGCGTTGCGGCCAGCAGAGGACATATCCCGTCGACACGGCGACAAAGGCGAGCCGGATCAGGCCCTGGGTGGGTTTGTCGTGGACGACAAAGACGCTGCCGTAGAGGGCGATCAGCGCCAGCCAGCTCCACAGCGGCACCAGGCGACGCTGCCCGCACACATCCCACAGCAGGGTGCCGAGCAGCACCGATGCCGTGTAGTAGGTGTAGACGCTGGGGTCGAGGAGGATACGGGCGTTGGCGCCCAGCAGCACCACCGCCGCCCAGCGGCCGCGCCACACCGCGACCGCGCCCAGCACCAGACCGAGCGCGGCCTGGGCGGGGCGGGCCCAGTCGGGCGTCACCGGGGTGTTGCCGCCGAGCCAACGGAGCGCGGAGGCGGGGTTGTTGGGGATGGTGAACTTCGCCGCGGCGAAGGAGTGCACATCCACCAGGAAGAACGGCAGCCAGGCGACAGCCACCAGGCCCGCGCACCACAGGCCCGCGCGCAGCCAGCGCCCCTTGGGCAGGGCGAGGAGGAGGGGCAGAAAGGCGAGCGCGGTCGGCTTGGAGTCCAGGGCGAGCGCCATGCAGATGCTGGTGGCGGCCGCGTTGCAGCGCGTCAGGTGGTAGACGGCGAGCGCGGTGAAGAACAGCGCGAGGACATCGTCGAGATGCGCGAAGCGGACCGCCACCTCGGTCCACATGGGGATGAAGGCCAGGCCCGCGATGAGGACCCGCCGCCGCAGCCGCTGGTGGTTGGTGCCGGTACCCAGGAAGTGCCGGGCGGCGCTGCGCCCGGCCAGTACCAGGATCACCAGGCCCAGGCCGGACATCAGCGCCTCGGCGAGCACCTGGCCGACCTCGGCGGGGAAGGGGTTGAACAGGCCCGCGGCCAGGAAGCTGACCGGGCCCATCTGCAGCTCGGGGTGGCGGGCGTAGAGGTTGAGTCCGCCATCGCCCGTGGGGTTCTGGTAGATCAGTTCGCCACCGGTGCGCAGATAGTGCCAGGAGAAGCCGCCGCTGGGCTCGACGACGACAAACCAGAGCACGGCCCACGCGGTGAGCAGCAACAAGTGCATCCGATTGCTGAGTTGCGGTATCCGCACAACGCTCCTGTTCCGCCACCCGGACCGGGCCCGGGCACAACTGTCACCGGCGGTCAGATGGCGGAATTGGAGGAGAGGTTACGTCTTGGATCAAGGTGTGATCCAAAACATGGCATCAGGCTTCGATGGCGACCGGTCCCGATTCGATCTTCTCGGCGTTGCGGCGGGTCTTGGCCCAGCCGTTGCGGCCGCGCAGCATCCGGACGAAGCCCCGGGCGGACACCGGGAACAGGTGGTACGCGTACAGCCACAGGGCCAGCCCCCACAGCAGGGCGGTGAGCAGCGAGCGGCCGGGCGCGCGGTCGCGGCGGTAGACCGGGCCCCACAGCACGAACGGCAGGACGGAGACCACGGCCAGGCAGAGCACCAGCGGCCACAGGGCGAGCATGCCGCCGAAGGCCTCGCCGGCCCCGTCCTCGGCGACGGTCAGCCCGATGAAGGCGAACATCACGGCGCACAGCGCGAGGGTGGCCAGATGGGCGACGGGCTGGAGGAAGGTGTAGAGGGTCTCCAGAACGCCCTTGCCGCTGTAGTGGCGCGAGGAGATGATGCGCGGTGCGTAGCGGACGCACTGCAGGTTGCCCTGGGCCCAGCGGGTGCGCTGGGTGAGGAACCGGCGGCCGTGCGGCAGGCCCTCCTGGGAGACCCAGGTGTCGGCGAGGTGGGCTATTCGGTCGCCGCTGAGGATCATGTGCAGGCCGAGCTCGTAGTCCTCCAGGAGCGCGCCGTGCTTCCAGGGACGGCGCTCGTGTTCGGCGATGCGGTCCAGCGAGGCGAGGCGGGTGAACTGGCCGTTGCCGCCGAGGCCGACGGAGCCGGTGCGGCCGCGCAGCAGCTGCATGCCGGCGTTGGAGACGGAGAACTCCATGTCCTGCATGCGCACCAGCAGCCGGGCGAGGGCGTTGCGGACCCTGCCGTGGCCGTCGAGCGGGCGGCGGTCCTCGGTGTTGCGCATCCGGACGCTGACCTGGACGCCGCCGGTCTCGGGGTCGGCGAAGCCGGCCGGGCCGCTGACCACGTTGAGGGCGTTGGGGTCGAGCTGGCCGTCGGCGTCGATGACGCAGATGACGACGCGTTCGCGGTCGGTGTCCTTGGACAGGAACTGGTTCAGCTCGTCGTAGGCGGTGTTGAGCGCGGCGCCCTTGCCCTGGCGGGCGTTGGGGCGGTGGCGGCGCACCAGGTGGACCCGGCGGTCCTCCTCGGCGAGTTCGGCGACGATCGCGCCGGTGCGGTCCTCGCTGTCGTCGTCGATGACCCAGACGTGCGCGCGGGGGTGGTCGGCGCGCAGCCGTCCGACGGTGGTGGCGACGACGGCCTCCTCGTCGCGGCAGGGCACGAAGAAGTGCCAGTCGAGGCTGCCGGGGTCGCCGTGCTCGGCGATGGGGCGGCGCAGATAGGCGTGGCGGGCGCCGGCCCAGTAGAGGAGGAAGCAGGCGAGGAGGAAGAAGGGGAAGGCGAACAGCAGGGGGTGGGTGAGCATGCGGGAGTTCCTGGTGTGTCTGGGGTGAATTCCGGCGGGCGGGCGGGGCGGCGGTGACGACCAGGTCGTCAGGCCGCGAGCCGCACCGGCGTGGCGGCCTCGGCGATCCGGGCCAGCAGGGCCGCGATGCGCTCGGAGGCGAGGCCGTCGCCGAACGGGCTCGGCAGGGATGCCAGGTGTGCCAGGCCCGGCGCGCCCTGGGCCAGCCGGCGGCGGGCGAGCTCGCCGATGCGCGGGCCGGGCTCGACCAGGTCGGCGAAGTCGGCCATGGCCTCGGGCCGTTCGGTGGAGCGGCGTACCACGATCAGCGGGCGGCCGAGGACGGTGACCTCCTCCTGCACCCCGCCGGAGTCGGAGACGATCAGTGCGGCGTGCCGGGCCAGGGCGAGGAACTCGGAGTAGCCCAGGGGCGCGGTCACCACCAGCGGGGCGAGCAGCTCGGCCAGTCCGGCGGCGGCGATCCGGGAGCGGGTGCGCGGGTGCAGCGGCAGGACCACGGGGGTGCCGTCGGCGGCGAGCGCGGCCAGCTCGGTGAGGAGGGCGCGCAGGGCGGCGGGGGAGTCGGTGTTCTCCGGGCGGTGCGCGGTGGCCAGGACGTAGGAGTCGGCGGTCAGCCCGTGGCGCACCAGGAGCGCGGCGCGCTCGGCGGCGTCCGGGAGCTGGTTGCGCACGGCCTCGACGACGGTGTTGCCGGTGAGGGCGATGCGGGCGTCCTCGATGCCCTCGGCGAGCAGATTGGCCCGGTTGTCCGGGGTGGCCGCGCACAGCACATCGGCGATTCGGTCGATCAGGACGCGGTTGTGCTCCTCGGGCATGTTGCGGTCGTGGCTGCGCAGCCCGGCCTCGACATGCAGCAGGGGGATGGCCCGGGCGTTGGCGGCGAGCGCACCGGCCAGGGCGGCATTGGTGTCGCCCTGGACGACGACGGCCAGCGGGGGCTCGGCGGTGAACAGCGCGTCGAGCTGGGCCAGGGCGGCGGAGATCTGCACGGCGCGCGGCCGGCCGCCGACGCCGGTCAGGAAGGTGGGCTCGGGCAGGCCCAGCTCGGTCAGGAAGCGGCCGGACAGGTCCTCGTCGTAGTGCTGACCGGTGTGCACCAGGTGGGCGGCAGGGCCCAGAAGGCGAACGAGGTCGGTGAGCTTGACGAGCTCGGGGCGGGTGCCGAGGACGATGGCGACGCTACGAGCGGGGAGGGACATGCGAAAGCTCCTGGGGCTGGCGGTGCGGGGTCAGCTCCAGAGGCTGTGGGGTGTCGGTTGCGCGTCCGGATGGGTTCCGGTTGCCGGACGGTTGCGATTCGCCACGCGGGCGGGAGTCGGGACCTTGGTCCCGCGGAGGGCGGGGGCGTTCGGCCCGGTGATCGGGTCAAGCGGTCTCGGGGCGTGCCCCGCTCGCCCTAGTCCCCGTCCGTCCGGTACCGGTACCCCAGCCCCCGTACCGCCTCCAGCGGATCGGCGGCCTCGTCCCCCGCCGCCTGCCGCAGCTTGCGCCGCAGCCGCAGCACCGCGAACTTCACCCGCTCCCGGCCGGTGCCCTCCGGGTCGTCCCACACCCGGTCCAGCAGCTGGTCCGTGGTGATCACCCGCCCCCGGTTGCGGACCAGGATCTGCAGCAGCCGGTACTCGATGTCGCTGAGCCGGGCCTCCTGCCCCTGCCAGACCGCCGAGCGCCGCTCGGGGACCAGGCGCAGCCCGTCCTCGAAGGAGTCACCGGCCCAGCGGCCGGGCGCGCTGCGGCGCAGCAGGGCCTCCACCCGGGCGAGCAGCTCGTCGTTGCCGAAGGGCTTCGGCAGGTAGTCGTCGGCTCCGGAGCGCAGTCCGCGCACCCGGTCGGTCTCGGCGCCGCGCGCGGTCAGCAGCAGGACCGGCAGGTCGCTGAGGTCGCGGGTGCGTTCGAGCACCTCCCAGCCGTCGAGCTCGGGCAGGCCGATGTCCAGGATCAGCAGGCCGGGCCGTTCGGCGAAGAGCAGGCGGAGGGCCTCGCGGCCGTCCTCGGCGTGCACGACCTCGTGACCGGCCCGGGTGAGCAGGGTGCGCAGGGCCAGGGCGAGGTCGGCGTCGTCCTCGACGACCAGCACCCGGGTCATGGCGCGCTCCGCGGTGCGGGCCGGTCCGGCGGGCCCGCGATGGGCAGCAGGATGGTGAAGACGGCGCCCGCGCCCTCGGTGCCGCCGGCGGTGAGGGTGCCGCCGTGCAGTTCGACGAGGGTGCGGCCGATGGCGAGCCCCAGGCCGGTGCCGGGGTAGCCGCCGGTGCGGGCGTTGGAGGCGCGGACGAAGCCGGTGAAGATGTCCTCCCGGGCACTCTCCGGGATGCCGATTCCGGTGTCGGCGACGGAGATCTCCCAGTAGGCGCCCTGCGGTGCGGCGGTGACGGTGATCCGGCCGTCGGGCGGGGTGAACTTGGCGGCGTTCTCGAGCAGATTGCCGAGTACGTGCTGGAGCCGGTGCCGGTCGCCGCGCAGGGCGGGGCCGGGGGTGCAGTGCAGGACGGTGAAGGCGGGCGCCGGCCGGGCCGGGCCCAGGGTCTCCAGGACGGCGTCGGTGAGCATGGCGGGGACGTCGACCGGGCCGAACTCCAGCTCCGGCCCGGTGGCCCGCATCCGGGTGGTGAACAGCAGGTCGGAGATCACCCGCTGCATGCGCTCGCCGTTGCGCCGGATGGCGTCGACGAAGGAGCGCTGTTCGGCGGTGAGGGCGCCGAAGGCCGGGTCGGTGAGGAGCTCGCCGAAGCTGATCACGGTGGTGAGGGGGGTGCGCAGCTCGTGCGAGGCGGCCGCGGTGAAGGCGTTGCGCTGCCGGGCCAGCTCGGTGAGCGCCACATTGTCGCGCTCCAGGTCGTGCCGGCGCCGCTTGGCCTCGGTGAGGTCGGTGAACGTCCACAGCGCGCCCAGGTATTCGCCCGCGTGGCGCAGCGGCTCGACCTGGCGGCGGATGGTGCGCCCGTCGGTGAGGGGGATCTCGGCGGTCCGGTGGACATGGCGGCGGGCGAGGAGCTCGCCGGGGACGCGGGGGCCGGTGTAGTCGGCGGTGAAGAAGGCACGTACGAGGGGGATGACGGGGCCCAGGGGGGCGCCGGGGGAGAGGTCCACCCGGCCCTCGAGGTCGAACATCTGGATGAACCGCCGGTTGACGGCCAGCACCTGGTCCGCCGGGCTCTGCAGCAGTGCGCCGGTGGGGAGTGCTTCCAGGACCGCCTGCAGCCGGTTCCGGTCCTCGGAACCCATCGCGCTCACCAGCTCTCGTCTATATCCGGAAAAACCGTATGCCAAAGCGGAGGGATGCGCTCCTGTTGGGCGGGGCCGGAATCGCGGCCCGGCCCGGTCGGCGACCTGGGTGTCGTACCGGCTCCGTAGACTGGACGGCGTGAGCGAGCGCCCCCGAAACGCCAACAACAACGACAACAACGACAACAACGCCGATGACGCCGACCGTGCCGCCGGTGAATCCGGTGACACCGGGAGCAACGACCGGTTCGACGAGATCGTCGAGGCCGAGACGGACCGGGATCCGGATCTGGCCGTGATCGAGGCAGGCAGCCGCACCCTGCGCGCCCAGGCCGGGCCGCCCGAGGGCGACGGCGTGCCGGCCCGCCCGGCGGACCCGGAGGTGGACCGGGCGCTGCGCGAGGTGGAGGCCGAGCTGGCGGGGCGCTGGGGCGAGACCAAGCTGGACCCGTCGCTGGTGCGGATGCGGGCGCTGACGGACATCCTGGGCGAGCCACAGCGGGCGTACCCCTCGATCCACATCACCGGCACCAATGGCAAGACCAGCACCGCCCGCATGATCGAGGCGCTGCTGGCCGCCTTCGACCTGCGCACCGGCCGCTACACCAGCCCGCATGTCCAGTCCGTCACCGAGCGGATCAGCCTGGACGGCGCCCCGATCAGCGCCGAGCGCTTCATCGAGACCTACCGCGACATCGAGCCCTATGTGCGGATGGTCGACGAGCGCGAGGAGTTCCGGCTGTCCTTCTTCGAGGTGCTCACCGGCATGGCCTTCGCGGCCTTCGCGGACGCCCCGGTCGATGTGGCGGTCGTCGAGGTCGGCATGGGCGGCACCTGGGATGCCACCAATGTCATCGACGGCACGGTCGCGGTGGTCACCCCGATAGCGCTGGACCACACCGACCGGCTGGGCTCCACGCCCGGCGAGATCGCCGTCGAGAAGGCCGGGATCATCAAGCCGGACGCCACCGTGGTGCTGGCCCAGCAGCCGGTGGACGCGGCACAGGTGCTGCTCAAGCGGTCGGTCGAGGTGGATGCCACGGTCGCCCGGGAGGGCATGGAGTTCGGCATTGTCGGCCGGGAGGTCGCGGTCGGCGGGCAGCTGCTGACCCTGCGCGGGCTGGGCGGCGAATACCCCGAGATCTTCCTCCCGCTGTACGGCGCGCACCAGGCGCACAACGCCGCGGTGGCGCTGGCCGCGGTCGAGGCGTTCTTCGGCATCGGCGCGCAGCACGCCCGCCCGCTCGACATCGAGGTGGTCCGCCGGGCGTTCGCCTCGGTCACCTCGCCGGGCCGGATGGAGGTGGTGCGCCGCAGCCCGACCGTGGTGCTGGACGCCGCCCACAACCCGGCGGGCGCCCAGGCCGCGGCCGAGGCCGTCACCGAGGCCTTCGGCTTCAGCAGGCTGATCGGCGTGCTGAGCACCAGCTCCGACAAGGACGTACGGGGGCTGCTGGAGGCCTTTGAACCGGTCCTCGCCGAGGTGGTGGTGACCCGCAACTCCACCGGCCGCGCCATGGACGCGGACGAGCTGGCCGCACTGGCGGTCGAGGTCTTCGGCGCCGAGCGGGTGCAGGTGGAGCCGCGGCTGGACGACGCCCTCGAGGCGGCGATCACCCTCGCCGAGGAGGAGGGCGAGTTCGCCGGCGCGGGCGTGCTGGTGACCGGCTCGGTGTTCACGGTGGGCGAGGCCCGGCTGCTGCTGGGGAGGAGCTGATATGCGGACGCTGTGCGCGAGCACTCTGATCGGTGAATTCTTCGTCATCGGATTCGCCGGCCTGGTCGCCATGAAGCTGTCGGACGTGCCGACGGGCACGGTCTGGGCGGTCTGCGGCAGCGCGATGGCGCTGAGCGTGCTGCTGTGCGGGATGCTCACCCGTCCCGGTGGCGTGCAGCTGGGCTGGGTGCTGCAGATCGCCCTGCTGGCGAGCGGCTTCGTGGTCCCGATGATGTTCATCCTCGGGGTGGTCTTCGGCGGCCTGTGGTGGGCGTCCGTCCACTATGGGCGGAAGATCGACGAGGCGAAGGCGCGGTTTGCCGCGGAGGCGGCGTAACTCCGTGGTTCCGGGCCCCTGTACCCTCTGGCCCACCACACTCGATCGCCCGCAAGGAGCCGCAGTATGAGCCAGCGCACCCTCGTCCTCCTCAAGCCCGACGCGGTCCGGCGAGGCCTGGTCGGCGAGATCATCGCCCGCATCGAGCGCAAGGCGGGCTGGACGATCACCGCGCTGGAGCTGCGCACCCTGGACCGGGCGACGCTGGAGCAGCACTACGCCGAGCACCTCGGCCGGGACTTCTACGAGCCCCTGATGGGCTTTATGTCCTCCGGTCCGGCCGTGGCGATGGTCGTCGAGGGCGAACGGGTCATCGAGGGCGTACGGGCACTGGCCGGGCCGACCGACCCCATTTCGGCCGCCCCCGGTTCCATCCGTGGCGACTTCGGCACCATCACGCGCGAGAATCTCATCCACGCCTCGGACTCCGAGGAGTCCGCTGAGCGAGAAATCAAGATTTTCTTTCCGGGCCTTGCCTGATACTTGATCAGGCGCGCGCCCATTCTGATCAGGGGCGACCGATTTCCTTTCGGTCGCCCTCTGACATATGCCGTGCCGAACGGGGGAACCTCTCACTCCGACACGACGTCACCATTACCGGGGAGGGCTTGTGTTCCGCTGACAATGGCGGAGCAACCGCCGCACCTGGGGGCGTCTCCCAGCGTTAGCTGGGGGAGTTCCGCCGGGCGCGACTACGATGAAGTTTCCGCGCACCGCAGCGCACCACCTGCCGACCTCAAGTAAGCAATCGCTCCAGTTGGGAAGGCCAGACGTATCCTCATGGGGAACAACATGTCGTTCATCGGCCGTGACATGGCTGTCGACCTCGGGACCGCCAACACGCTGGTGTACGTCAGAGGTCGCGGGATCGTACTCAACGAGCCATCGGTCGTCGCCATCAATACCAACACCGGCGGCATCCTGGCGGTGGGTGCCGAGGCGAAGAAGATGATCGGCCGAACCCCGGGCAACATCGTCGCGGTCCGGCCGCTCAAGGACGGCGTCATCGCCGACTTCGAGATCACCGAGCGGATGCTCCGCTACTTCATCCTCAAAATCCACAAGCGGCGCTGGATGGCCCGCCCCCGGGTCGTCGTCTGTGTGCCCTCCGGCATCACCGGTGTCGAGCGCCGCGCCGTCATCGAGGCGTCCACCCAGGCCGGTGCCCGCCAGGTGCACATCATCGAAGAGCCGATGGCCGCCGCGATCGGCTCCGGCCTGCCGGTCCACGAGGCCACCGGCAATATGGTCGTCGACATCGGCGGCGGCACCACCGAGGTCGCCGTGATCTCGCTGGGCGGGATCGTCACGGCGCAGTCCATCCGGGTCGCGGGCGACGAACTGGACAACGCGATCATCCAGCACATCAAAAAGGAGTACAGCCTGCTGCTGGGCGAACGCACCGCCGAGCAAATCAAGATCACCATTGGTTCGGCGTACGACCTGGAACAGGACGAGCACACCGAGATCCGCGGCCGCGACCTGGTGAGCGGGCTGCCCAAGACCGTGGTGATCTCGGCCGCCGAGGTCCGCAAGGCCATCGAGGAACCCGTCAACTCCATTGTCGACGCGGTCAAGACCACGCTCGACAAGTGCCCGCCCGAACTCTCCGGCGACGTCATGGACCGGGGCATCGTCCTCACCGGCGGTGGCGCCCTGCTGCGCGGCCTCGACGAGCGACTGCGCCGGGAGACCGGCATGCCCATCCACATCGCCGAGGACCCGCTGGACTCCGTCGCGCTCGGATCCGGCAAGTGTGTCGAGGAGTTCGAGGCCCTCCAGCAGGTGCTGGACGCCCAGCCTCGCCGCTAGCCGAATGCCAAACCGCCCGAAACAACCTGATATACAGGCACAACGCTGCCGATGACCGGCCCGGGCCCGCAGCCGACCGGTCCGACGAGAAGGGCATGCCGCCGCACGTGAGGGACACACGAGAGAGCCGGCTGCTGTTGGTGTTGCTGATTGCCGTCGCGTTCGCGTTGATCACGATCGACATCCGCGGCGGCGAGCAGTCCCCCCTGGACGGCGTCCGACAGGGCGCCGCCTCGGCCTTCGGACCGGTGGAGAAGGGCGTCGCCGCGGCCGTCGACCCGGTCGCGGGCGCCGTCGCGGCCGTCCGCGACTCCGGCGACCGCAGCAGAAGAATCACCGGCCTGGAGCGCGAGAACACCGAACTCAAGCAGCGGCTCGGCAGCGACGACCGTAACCGCGCCCGGGTCCGGGAGCTCGACGCCATGCTCAAGACCGCGGGCCGGGGCCAGTACGGCATCAAGGGCGCCCAGGTCATCGCCATAGGAGCGGCCCAGGGCTTCTCCTGGACGGTCACCATCGACCTGGGCAGCAGCGACGGCATCAAGCGCGACATGACCGTGCTCAACGGCGACGGCCTGGTCGGCCGGGTGACCACCGTGGGGCCGTCCACCTCCACCGTCCTGCTGGCCAGCGACCCCAAGTTCACCGTCGGCACCCGGCTGGAGAAGACCGGCGAGATCGGCTTCGCCAACGGCCAGGGCGACAGCACCCTGCGCGTCGAACTCCTCAACGGCAAGGCGTCCGTTCACTCCGGCGACCGCCTGGTCACCTTCGGCTCCAGCAAGGACAAGCCCTTCGTACCCGGCGTCCCGGTCGGCGAGGTGGTCCGCGTGGAACCGGGCGGCGGCAGCCTCACCCGCACCCTCCAGGTCCGTCCCTTCGTCGGCTTCAGCAAGCTCGACCTCGTCGGCGTCGTCGTCCAGCCGCCCCGCGAGAACCCCCGGGACACCGTGCTGCCACCCAAACCGGCGGCCCCCAAGCCGACGCCCACGGTGACCGTCACGGCCACCCCCTCCGCGAGCGCAAACCCCAGGGACTGACCGATGCCGATGCGCCTCAACCGGATTCTGCTGTCCACCGCGCTCGTGGTGATCGCCCTCGTCCTGCAGGTCTGCGTCTTCGCCCGGCTCCATCTGCCCGGCGCCGTACCCGACCTGCTGCTGCTGGTGGTCGTCGCCCTCGGCCTGGTCTACGGGCACAGCGGCGGTGCCCTGGTCGGCTTCGGCGCGGGCCTGCTCGCCGACCTGGCACCGCCCGCCGACCACGCCGCCGGACGCTACGCCCTGGTGCTGTGCGTGGTCGGCTATGCCGTCGGCCTGGCCAGGCCGGAGACCGGGCGGCTGCGCTCGGCCACCGTCCCGATGCTGGTGGTGGTCGGCGCGGCCATCGGCTCGACCCTGCTCTACGCCGGGGTCGGCTCGCTGGTCGGCGACACCGCCGCCCGCCATGTCGGCCTGACCGGGCTGCTGTTCACCGCCGCGCTCTACGACCTGCTGCTCGCCCCCTTCACGGTGCCCCTGATCATGGCGCTCGCCCGCCGGGGCGAGAACGACCCGCTCACCGCGGACGGCACCGCGGTGGCCTCCGGCGACGGCTCGTACGGCTGGCTCTCCAGCGTCAGCTTCCGCGGCGGCCGGAGCAGCCGGCTGGGCGGCCGGCGCGGCGGACTGCTGATGAAGGGGGCGGCCAGGAACAGGGGTTGGGGCAAGGGCGGTAAGCGGCTGTGAGCGTCGCACGCGCGGCCGCCGGGCCGCAGATGAACGCGATGGCCGCACCTCTGCGCCGCGCGGGTCGGCGTGACACGAGCTGCTGCCGCAGCGGGGCGAACGGATGGACACGATGAGCAACATCCCCGAGACCGGGCGGACTTCGCGCGTCAACATCCGTCTCATCGTCATCCAGATTCTTGTCGTCTCCCTGCTCGTCACCCTCGGCGGCCGCCTCTGGTACCTCCAGATCCGCAATGGCGACCAGTACACCGCCGAGGCCGCCAACAACCACATCCAACAGGTCATCGCCCCCGCCACCCGGGGTTCGATCCTGGACGCGCGCGGGGTGCCGCTCGCCGACAACCAGACCCGGCTGGTGGTCTCCGCCAACCGCACCGACCTGATGAAGATGCGGGACAAGGGCAAGGACGTGCTCACCCGGCTGGCCGGCGTCCTCGGCCTCAAGCCCCAGGACGTCGCCGACAAGGTCCGGCTGTGCGACGCCAAGACCCCCAAGCCCTGCTGGGCCGGCTCGCCCTACCAGCCCATCCCGGTCACCGACGAGGCCACCACCCAGCAGGCCCTGCAGATCCGCGAGCGCGCCGAGGAGTTCCCGGGCATCACCGCCGAACCCATGGCGGTGCGCCGCTACGCCGGTCCGGGCGGCGCCAACGCGGCCCAGGTGCTGGGCTACCTCTCGCCCGTCACCAATGACGAGATCACCAGGACCAAGGAGTCCGACACCCCGCTGGTCCGCTCCGACCAGATCGGCCGCTCCGGCCTGGAGCGGCAGTACGACACCGAACTGCGCGGCAAGGCGGGCGTCACCCGCTATGAGGTCGACAACCTCGGCCGGGTCATCGGCAAGGCCAAGAGCGACAAGGCCGAGCCCGGCGCCAACATCGTCACCAGCATCGACGCCCGTGTGCAGGCCATAGCGGAACGGGAGTTGGACCAGGCGATGAAGGACGCCCGCCAGGAGTACGACCACAACACCGGGCAGAAGTACAAGGCCGACGCGGGCGCCGTGGTCGTCATGGAGTCCAGGACCGGCCGGGTCGTGGCCATGGCCTCCAACCCCACCTATGACCCCAACGTCTGGGTGGGCGGCATCTCCGGCAAGGATTACCAGGCCCTCACCGGCGACGACTCCGACTACCCGCTGCTCAACCGGGCCATCCAGGGCCAGTCCGCGCCCGGCTCGGTCTTCAAGGTCATCTCCGCCACCGCGTCCGTCAACGCCGGCTACTCCTTCACCGACCACTACAACTGCTCGAGCTCGTACAGCATCGGCAAACAGGTCTTCACCAACTACGAGTCCAAGGGCTACGGCCCCATCGACCTCGGCCGGGCGCTCGAGGTCTCCTGTGACACCGTCTTCTACGACCTGGCCTACAAGCAGTGGCAGAAGGACGGCGGCAACAACCCCAAGAACCCGGCGGACTGGTTCTACAAGACCGCCCACCAGTTCGGCCTCGGCAAGGAGACCGGCATCGACCTGCCGGGCGAGGTGCGCGGCCGGGTGCCGGACCGCGACTGGAAGAAGCGGTACTGGGAAGCCAACAAGGACGTCTGGTGCAAGCAGGGCAACAACGCCAAGGACTACGCGGGGCAGATCGCCAAGGAGAACTGCGAGTCCTTTATGCGCATGCGCGCCGGTGACTCCGTCAACTACTCCATCGGCCAGGGCGACACCCTGGTCACCCCCATCCAGATGGCCACCATCTACGGCGCGATCAGCAATGGCGGCACGCTCTACAATCCGACCATAGGGAAGGCGATCGTCAGCCCCGACGGCAAGCGGGTCCGGGAGACCAGGCCCGAGGCACACGGCAAGCTGCCCTTCGACGCCAAGACCCGCAACCAGCTCGACGCCGCGCTGGCCGGGGTCGCCACCGAGGGCAGCGCGGCCTGGCGGTTCGGCGGCTGGCCGCAGAAGGAGATCCCGATGCACGCCAAGACCGGCACCGCCGAGGTCGCCGGCAAGCAGACGACCTCCTGGTTCGCGACCTACACCAAGGACTACACGGTCGTCATGACGATCTCTCAGGGCGGCACCGGCTCCGGTGCCTCCGGACCCGCCGTCCGCAACATCTACAACGCCCTCTACGGCGTCGACGGCAACGGCAAGATCGACGACAAGAAGGCGCTGCTGCCCCACCCCGAGGCCAGGCTGCCCAGGATCGACAAGGACGGCAGCATCGAGGCCCAGCACATCGACCCGCCCTCGTCGCCCCCTGCCGTCCCGGCCCGGAAGGAGCAGGACGAGTGAGCGTCGGGTCGATACGCCGCTTCGCTCCCGAACGCTCCGGCTGGGACCGGCTCACCGACCGCGACTCCGTGCTGTGGCGGCTCGACTGGGTGATGCTGCTCGCCGCCCTCGCGCTGTCGGCCATCAGCACGCTGCTGGTCTACTCCGCGACCCGGGGCCGCAAGGAGCTCACCCACGGCGACCCGTACTACTTCCTGCTGCGCAACATCATGAACACCGGCATCGGCATAGCCCTCGCCGCCGGTGCGGTCTGGATCGGCCACCGGGCGCTGCGCGGGGCCGTGCCGGTGCTCTACGCGCTGTCCGTACTGGCCACCGCCTCCGTGCTCACCCCGCTCGGCGCGACCATCAACGGCGCCCGCTCCTGGATCCAGCTGGGCGGCGGCTTCTCCATCCAGCCCTCGGAGTTCACCAAGATCACCATCACCCTGGGCATGGCGATGGTGCTGGCCCAGCAGGTGGACGCCGGGGACCGGCAGCACCCCGGTCACCGCACCGTCCTGCAGGCGCTCGGGATCGCCGGGCTGCCGATCCTGGTCATCCTGCTGATGCCGGACCTGGGCTCGATCATGGTCCTGGTGGTGATCGTGCTGGCCATCCTGCTGGCCTCCGGCGCCTCCCACCGCTGGCTGGCCGGCCTGCTGGGTGCGGGGGTGCTCGGCTGCGTCCTCATCTGGCAGCTGGGGATCCTCGACGCGTACCAGATAAACCGTTTCGCCGCCTTCGCCGACCCCTCCTTCGACCCGGCGGGCATCGGCTACAACACCAAGCAGGCCCGCATCGCCATCGGCTCCGGCGGCCTGACCGGCTCCGGCCTCTTCCACGGCTCCCAGACCACCGGCCGGTTCGTACCGGAACAGCAGACCGACTTCGTCTTCACCGTCGCGGGCGAGGAACTGGGCTTCGTCGGCGCGGGGGCGATCATCCTGCTGCTCGGGGTGGTGCTGTGGCGGGCCTGCCGGATCGCCCGGGAGGCGACCGACCTGTACGGGACGATCGTGGCCGCCGGGATCATCGCCTGGTTCGCCTTCCAGTCCTTCGAGAACATCGGCATGACCCTCGGCATCATGCCGGTGACCGGCCTGCCGCTGCCCTTCGTCTCCTACGGCGGCTCGTCGATGTTCGCCGCCTGGATGGCGATAGGGCTGCTCCAGTCCATCAAGGCGCAGCGACCGCTGGTGGCGGCATAGGGTCTGCCGTCCCGGCGGTTCGCCGACTAGATTCGGCGACATGGCGGACACCGTGCGAGAGATCGAGCGGAAGTACGAAGCCGGAGACGATTCGGGCGTGGCCCGGCTCCCCGACCTGAGCGGGACCGCGCCCGTCGCGAGCGTCATCGACCGGGGCACGGCCGAGCTGGACGCCGTCTACTACGACACCACCGACGGCCGGCTGTTCGCGGCCGGCATCACCCTGCGCCGCCGCACCGGCGGCGAAGACGCCGGGTGGCACCTCAAGCTCCCGGTGTCCCCCGGGGTGCGGGACGAGATCCGGGCTCCCCTGACCACCTCCCGGGTCCCGCGCGCCCTGGCCGCGCTGGTGCGCTCCCGCACCCGGGACACGGCCCTGGTGCCGCTGGTGCGGATCGTCTCGCACCGCGAGGTACGGGACCTGCTGGACGCGGACGGCGCTCTGCTCGCCCAGGCGAGCACGGACAGCGTCACCGCCACCCGGCTGGACGGCGGCGGTACGGCCGGCTGGACCGAGGCCGAGATCGAGCTGGCCCAGGGCACCGGCCCCGAACTGTTCGACGCCCTCGAAGCCCGCCTGCGCAAGGCCGGCCTGCGGCCCGCCGGATCGGCCTCCAAACTGGCCCGCGCGCTGGCCGAGACCGGGGCACCGGCCGTACGGCCGCCACGCGACCACGACCGCAAGCGCAAGCCCACCGCCGGTGACTGCGTCCTCGCCTATGTCCGCGAACAGGTCGAGGCCATGGCCGCCCTCGACCCCGGGGCACGCCGGGGCACCGAGGACGCCGTGCACCAGATGCGGGTCGCCACCCGGCGGCTGCGCGGCGCCTTCCGCTCGTACGGCAAGCTCCTCGACCGCCGGGCCACGGACCCGATCGGGGACGAACTCAAGTGGCTCGCCGCGGAGTTGGGCGTCGACCGGGACCGTGAGGTGCTCGCCGAGCGGCTGCGTGAGCGGCTGGACGAGGTGCCGCGCACGCTGGTGCGCGGGCCGGTACGCGCCCGGCTGCGCGCCTGGTCGGGCGGCCGCCGGGCCGGCTCCCGGCGTCGCCTGACCGCCGTCCTCGACAGCAAGCGCTACCTGGCCCTCCTCGACACCCTCGACTCCCTCCTCGCCGACCCGCCGCTGCGCCCCGCCGCCGCCCGCCCGCCGGGCCCGGCGCTGGCCAAGGCCGTGCTGCGCGACTACGGGCGCCTCGCCACCCGCGTCGAGCAGGCCCTTGCCGCGGACCCCGGCCCCGGGCGCGACACCGCCCTGCACGACGCCCGCAAGGCCGCCAAGCGGGTCCGCTACGCCGCGGAGGCCGCGACCCCGGCGCTGGGGCAGGGCGCGGGCCGCTTCGCCAGGCAGATGAAGGCCGTGCAGACGCTGCTCGGCGACCACCAGGACAGCGTGATGGCGCAGGGCGCACTGCGCGGGATCGCGGCCGAGGCACAGGCGGCGGGGGAACCGGGCTTCACCTATGGCCTGTTGTACGGGCGCGAGGAGCAGCGGGCGGCACAGGACGAGCGGGCGCTGCCGGGGGTGTGGGGAGAGGCTTCGGCGGGGCGGTGGCGGGAGGGGTTGGGGGCGTGACGCGTGGCCTGAGGGCGATTCCGGGCACGTTACGCTTGAGAGTCGCCCCTTGCCAGCTCACGAAGGTTCGCCCAGATGACTGCCGAATCGGTCTTCCCGCAGCTCGAGGCCCTGCTCCCGCATGTGCAGAAGCCCATCCAGTACGTCGGCGGAGAGCTCAACTCCACGGTGAAGCCGTGGGAGAGCACGGACGTCCGCTGGGCGCTCATGTACCCCGATGCCTATGAGGTCGGCCTGCCCAACCAGGGCGTCATGATCCTCTACGAGGTCCTCAACGAACGCGAGGGCGTGCTCGCCGAGCGCACCTACAGCGTCTGGCCGGACCTCGAGGCGCTGATGCGCGAGCACCAGGTGCCGCAGTTCACGGTGGACTCGCACCGGCCGGTGGGCGCCTTCGACGTCTTCGGCCTCAGCTTCTCCACCGAGCTCGGCTACACCAACATGCTCACCGCCCTGGACCTCGCGGGCATCCCGCTCGAGGCCAGGGACCGCACGGTGGACCATCCGATCGTGCTCGCGGGCGGGCATGCGGCCTTCAACCCCGAGCCGATCGCCGAGTTCATCGACTGCGCCGTCATCGGCGACGGCGAGCAGGCCGTGCTGGAGATCACTGAGATCGTCCGGGCGTGGAAGGCCGAGGGCCGCCCGGGCGGGCGCGAGGAGCTGCTGTTCCGGCTGGCGAAGACGGGCGGCGTGTACGTCCCCGCGTTCTACGACGTGGAGTACCTGCCCGACGGCCGGATCGCCCGCGTGGTGCCGAACCGCTCCGGCGTGCCGTGGCGGGTGTCCAAGCACACCGTGATGGACCTCGACGAGTGGCCCTACCCCAAGCAGCCGCTCGTCCCGCTCGCCGAGACCGTCCACGAGCGGATGTCCGTGGAGATCTTCCGCGGCTGCACCCGCGGCTGCCGCTTCTGCCAGGCCGGCATGATCACGCGCCCCGTGCGGGAGCGGTCCATCACCGGCATCGGTGACATGGTGGACCGTGGTCTCAAGGCGACCGGCTTTGAGGAGGTCGGCCTGCTGTCGCTGTCCTCCGCCGACCACACCGAGATCGGTGACATCGCCAAGGGCCTCGCCGACCGGTACGAGCAGGACAAGATCGGCCTTTCCCTGCCCTCGACCCGGGTCGACGCCTTCAATGTCGACCTGGCCAACGAGCTGACCCGGAACGGCCGTCGTTCCGGACTGACCTTCGCCCCCGAGGGCGGCTCCGAGCGCATGCGCAAGGTCATCAACAAGATGGTCTCGGAGGAGGACCTCATCCGGACCGTCGCCACCGCCTACGGCAACGGCTGGCGCCAGGTGAAGCTGTACTTCATGTGCGGCCTGCCGACCGAGACCGACGAGGATGTGCTGCAGATCGGCGACATGGCGGTCAATGTGATCGCCAAGGGCCGTGAGGTGTCGAACTCCAATGACATCCGCTGCACGGTGTCCATCGGCGGCTTTGTGCCCAAGCCGCACACCCCCTTCCAGTGGGCGCCGCAGCTGTCCGCAGAGGAGACCGACGCCCGGCTGGAGAAGCTGCGCGACAAGATCCGCGGCGACAAGAAGTACGGTCGCTCGATCGGCTTCCGCTACCACGACGGCAAGCCCGGCATCGTCGAGGGCCTGCTCTCGCGCGGCGACCGCCGGGTGGGCGCGGTCATCCGCGCCGTGTACGAGTCCGGTGGCCGCTTCGACGGCTGGCGCGAGCACTTCAGCTACGACCAGTGGATGAAGTGCGCCGCCGGGACGCTGCCGCCGCAGGGCGTCGACGTCGACTGGTACACCACGCGCGAGCGTACCTACGAGGAGGTCCTGCCCTGGGACCACCTGGATTCGGGCCTGGACAAGGACTGGCTCTGGGAGGACTGGCAGGACGCGCTCGACGAGACCGAGGTCGACGACTGCCGCTGGACGCCGTGCTTCGACTGCGGGGTGTGTCCGCAGCTGGACACGGCCATTCAAATCGGCCCCACGGGCAAGAAGCTGCTGCCACTGACGGTGGTCAAGTAATAGCTTGTCGTTCACGCGGGAAGGCGCGATGCCTTCCCGCGTGGTCGGAGAGGGGAGACGACGTGATGCCGACCTACCAGGTCTACTTCACCGAGCAGGCCGCCGTGCGGCGCGACCGTCTGGACGACCAGCTGCGTGCCGCGTTCGACAAGGGCATCGCGTTGCTGGCGCGCGATCCCTTCCCCGCACTGTCCCGGCCGATGAGTTCGACCGGTGACGACCGCACCATCCGGCTGACGCAGAACATCCTGGTCGAGTACACGGTCAGCATGGGCCGTCTGCTGATCTTCATCGTCGAGGTCTTCAACGACAAGGACATCTTCGTCACCGACGAGTCCTGACCCGCCCGAACGCGATCTTCCATGAGCCACGTACCCTTGGTGGCAGTACGACCGTTCTCACGAAGGACCAAGACACTGGGCAAGCGACAGCCCGAAGGCCCGCCGCCCGCACCCGCGGTGCAGCGCATTCGCTTGCGCTACACCAAGCGCGGCCGCCTCCGGTTCACCAGCCACCGCGATTTCCAGCGCGCTTTCGAGCGGGCGCTGCGGCGCGCCGCAGTGCCGATGGCGTACTCGGCGGGTTTCACCCCGCACCCCAAGGTTTCGTATGCCAATGCCGCACCCACCGGCACCGGCAGCGAGGCCGAGTACCTGGAGATCCAGCTCGCCGAGGCCCGCGAACCCGCGCGGCTGGGGGAGCTGCTCGACGAGTCGCTGCCCGACGGGCTCGACATCGTCGATGCGGTGGAGGCCCGTACCTCCTCGTTCGCCGACCGGCTGCAGGCTTCCGTGTGGGAGCTGAGGCTGGACGGGGTGGGGGTCGCGGAGGCCGAGCGGGCCGTCGCGGCGTTTCTGGCGGCGGAGACCGTGGAGGTCGAGCGCCGCACGAAAAACGGGTTGCGGACCTTTGACGCGCGTGCCGCGGTGTCCCGACTCGAGGCCCTCGGCCTCCCGGCCGATAGGCCCGGCGACGGTGCCTGTGCGATACTGCGGCTGGTTGTTCGGCATTTGACACCTGCCGTTCGACCCGACGACGTCCTGTCCGGTCTCCGCGCTACGGCCGACCTGGCGCCGCCGGTCCCCGCAGCGGTGACCAGGCTGGCGCAGGGGCTGCTCGATGAGGGGTCCGGGATGGTGACCGACCCGCTCGCGCCCGACCGCGACGCTGCCGCAGCCGCTTCATCCCCGGCCGTCGGCGCAGCCACGGCGCCGGGCGGACCGGCGTAAGGACGATCGTCGCCGCGCTGCCGCCGAGCCAGGGAGCCACCCGGGTCCGGCAGACGCATTGACCAGCAGACTTTCGCCGGTACCGATGATTCGGACCCGGCGAGCGAGACGACAGCTCCCGTGCGGCGACCGCGCCCCGGACGGCGGTACCCGCGCTCATCACGCGGGCCGACGGACCGGATCAGGCGCGGCGCCCGGGAGCGTGACGGGAGAACCGCCCGCATGCTCGAACCCATTGAGCCCATGGATCCCGGCGTAGCCGGGAACGACAACGACAACAGCCCCAGCGACACCTTGCCGGCGCGCCGCCGCAGGCGTGCCGCCTCGCGTCCGGCCGGCCCGCCGGTGACCGCCGTCGAGGCCGGGACCCCGGCGGAGGCGGAGGCCGTCGTGGCGGCCGCCGAGCCGGTCGAGGAGGCCGGACCGGAGGCCGCCACCGAGGCCGCCGCTCCGGCGCGTCCGCGCCGCCGGGCCACCCGCAGGGCCACCGCGCCGGCCGGTGCGCCAAAGGCCGCCGAAGCCGCCGAGAGCGCCGGGGAAGCGGTGACGGAGGCCGAGCCGGAGGTTGCCGAGGCCGCCGCCCCGGCGCGTCCGCGCCGCCGGGCCGTCCGCAAGGTCATGGCACCGGAGGGCACCCCGCAGACCGCGGCCGTCGCCGCGAGCACCCCCGAGCCGGTGGCCGATGACGCCCAGCCGGAGGCTGTCGCGCAGGCCGCCGCCCCGGCGCGGCAGCGCCGCCGCGTCACCCGCAAGGTCATGGCGCCGGAGGCGCCGGCGCAGGCCGAGGCCGCCCCCGGGCCCGTCGAGGCCCCGGCCGCCGAGCCCGCGGCGGAGGAACCCCCCGCCGCGCGTCCGCGCCGTCGGGCGGCCCGCCAGGCGGCTGCCCAGGCCGAGCCGGTGGCCGCCGAGGCGGTGGCCGCCGAGGCCGCCGAGGCCGCCGAGGTCCCGGAGGAGCCGGCGAAGCCGGTCCGTACCCGCCGCCGGGTCACCCGCAAGGCGGGCGGCGGCGCGGAGCCGGAGGCCGCGACGGCCGCCGCACCCGTCGAGGAGGAGCAGGCGCCCGCCGAGGAGCCCCGTGCGCGGCGTACCCGCCGCCGGGCCGTGAGCGCGGAGACCACCGGGACCACCGTCGAGCAGGCGGCCGAGGAGCCGCCCGCGCGTGGACGTCGCCGGGCGGCGGTGCCGCCCACCGCCGTGTTCCAGGCGCCGGTGTTCACCGAGCCGATGTTCCAGACGCCGGAGACCGCGGCCGCCGCCTTCGCGGCGGGCGAGGAGCCGCCGGCCGAGCAGCCCGCCGAGGAGCCGGCCGCCGCCGGCCGCCGCCGTCGTCGCCGTCGTGGCGAGGCCGCCGAGGTCGCCGAGGTCGCGGTAGCGGCCGTGGCGGCGCCCGGTGTGGTGGCGGAGGAGCCCGAGGCCGTGGCGGAGGCCGAACCCGAGCCGGCCGAGGCCGACGAGGAGGCCGAGGAGCAGGGCGACCGTCCGCGCCGTCGGCGCCGTGGTGGCCGTCGTCGCCGTCGTGGCGAGGCCGCCGAGGGCGAGGGCGAGACCGGCGAGGAGGAGCAGCCGGAGGAGGCCGAAGAAGCCGAGGAGCCCGAGGAGGGCGAGGAGGAGCCGGGCGGTTCCACCGCGGGCAGCCGCCGGCGTCGCCGCCGTCGCCGCCGCAGCGGTGAGGCGCTGGAGGAGGCGGGTGCCGACGAGCCGGAGCGTACGGTCGTCAAGGTCCGCGAACCGCGGGCGCGCGGCGCCAAGGGCGAGGGCGGCACGGGCTTCGACGAGGTGCAGTCCATCAAGGGCTCGACCCGCATGGAGGCCAAGAAGCAGCGCCGCCGCGAGGGCCGTGAGCAGGGCCGCCGCCGGGTGCCGATCATCACCGAGGCGGAGTTCCTGGCGCGCCGGGAGGCAGTCGAGCGGGTGATGGTCGTCCGTCAGCAGGGCGACCGGACCCAGATCGGCGTGCTGGAGGACAACGTCCTCGTCGAGCACTTCGTCAACAAGGAGCAGGCCACCAGCTACGTCGGCAATGTCTATCTGGGCAAGGTCCAGAATGTGCTGCCGTCCATGGAGGCCGCCTTCGTCGACATCGGCAAGGGCCGCAACGCCGTGCTCTACGCGGGCGAGGTCAACTTCGACGCGCTCGGCATGGGCAATGGCCCGCGCCGGATCGAGACCGCGCTGAAGTCCGGCCAGTCCGTGCTGGTGCAGGTCACCAAGGACCCGATCGGGCACAAGGGCGCCCGGCTGACCAGCCAGGTCTCGCTGCCCGGCCGCTATCTGGTGTACGTGCCCGAGGGCTCGATGACGGGCATCAGCCGCAAGCTGCCCGACACCGAGCGGGCCCGGCTGAAGCAGATCCTCAAGAAGATCGTTCCCGAGGACGCGGGCGTGATCGTCCGTACCGCCGCCGAGGGCGCGAGCGAGGAGGAGTTGGCGCGTGACGTCCAGCGGCTCCAGGCGCAGTGGGAGGACATCCAGAAGAAGTCGAAGATGATCTCCACCAGCTCGCCGAGCCTGCTGTACGGCGAGCCGGACATGACCGTCCGGGTGGTGCGCGACATCTTCAACGAGGACTTCTCCAAGGTCATCGTCAGCGGTGACGGCGCCTGGGAGACCATCCACGGCTATGTCTCGCACGTCGCCCCCGACTTGGCGGGCCGCCTGCAGAAGTGGACCTCGGACGTCGATGTCTTCGCCACCTACCGGATCGACGAGCAGCTGATGAAGGCGCTGGACCGCAAGGTCTGGCTGCCGAGCGGCGGTTCGCTCGTCATCGACCGGACCGAGGCGATGGTCGTGGTCGATGTGAACACCGGCAAGTTCACCGGCCAGGGCGGCAACCTCGAGGAGACGGTCACCAGGAACAACCTGGAGGCGGCCGAGGAGATCGTGCGTCAGCTGCGGCTGCGCGACCTCGGCGGCATCATCGTGATCGACTTCATCGACATGGTGCTGGAGTCCAACCGGGACCTGGTGCTGCGGCGCCTGCTGGAGTGCCTGGGCCGGGACCGCACCAAGCACCAGGTCGCCGAGGTGACTTCGCTGGGCCTGGTCCAGATGACCCGCAAGCGGGTCGGCCAGGGCCTGCTGGAGTCCTTCTCCGAGCCGTGTGTGCACTGCAACGGCCGTGGCGTGATCGTCCACATGGACCAGCCGGCCGCGGTCGGTGGCGGCGGCGGTGGCAAGCGCGGCAAGAAGAAGGGCCGGGCCGCGCAGCCCGGGCAGGAGGCCCCGGTCACCGAGGCCGTCGAGGCCGCGGAGGCCGAGCCCGAGCTGGAGCCGGCCCCGGTGACCGAGGCCGAGCTGGTGCCGTCGGTCGGCGGTGGCGAGGAGTGGTTCGGCAGCCCGGCCGAGGCGGAGGCCGCGGCCACCCGCCCGGGCGGTCGTACCCGGCGTAGGGCGACCCGGAAGGCATCCGCTCCGGCGGGCGCGCCGAAGGCGGCGGAACCGGCCGAGCCGGAGATCGTCGTCGAGGCGCCCGCGCCGGCCGAGGCCGTTGCCGAGCCGGTCGTCGAGGCCGGGCCGGAGGCTCCGGCTGCCCCGCCGGTCCGGGCCCGCCGCCGGGTGATCCGCCAGGTGTCCGCTCCGGTGGGGGCCGAGGAGGCGGCCGTGGTCGTCCTCACCGCGCAGGCGGAGCCGGAGCCCGGGGCGGAGCCCGCACCGGCAGCGGCCGAGGAGGCCGTCGAGGAGGCGGCTCCGGCCAGGAAGACGGTGCGCAAGACGGCGGCCAAGAAGGCTCCGGCCAAGAAGGCGGCGGCGAAGAAGGCCACCACCAAGAAGGCGGCGGCCAAGAAGACCACGACCGCCAAGAAGGCCACGGCCAAGAAGACCGCCACCAAGACGGCGGCCAAGAAGGCCCCGGCGAAGAAGACGGCGGCGAAGAAGGCCGCGGCGGCCGGGCAGACCGCCGTCGCCGAGGACTGAGCAGGCCGGGGCGGGGAGGGCAAACCCCTCCTCGCCCCGGTTTGACCCCCTGGGCAAGGCCCCGTAACCTTGCCTACTGGCGTCTGTACGCCCACCCCTGAGCAAATCCCTCCCGGCCCGCCGGGAGAGGCCGCTCATCCACTCGGAGCGTCATGGGCACTCGCCCGTGCGAGCGGCTGGCATCAGAGGTCCCGTTTACTAGCGAGAGAGTGAGATCCGCGTGTACGCAGTCGTGCGTAGCGGTGGTCGTCAGCACAAGGTTGCTGTCGGCGACATCGTCGAGGTTGACAAGATTTCCGACGGCAAGGTGGGCGACCCGGTCGAGCTCTCCACGCTGCTCGTCGTCGACGGCGAGTCCGTCACCAGCGACCCGTGGGTCCTGGCGGGCATCAAGGTCCAGGCCGAGATCGTGGACCACCACAAGGGTGCCAAGATCGACATCCTGAAGTACAAGAACAAGACCGGTTACCGCAAGCGCATTGGTCACCGCCAGCAGTACACCGCGCTGAAGATCACCGGCATCCCGACGGCTGCGAAGTAAGGGACTGAGGAGACATGGCACACAAGAAGGGCGCATCGTCCACCCGGAACGGTCGCGATTCCAACGCCCAGCGGCTCGGTGTGAAGCGCTTCGGCGGCCAGACCGTCAACGCCGGTGAGATCCTGGTCCGCCAGCGTGGCACCCACTTCCACCCGGGCGCCGGTGTCGGTCGCGGTGGCGACGACACGCTGTTCGCGCTGCAGGCCGGTGCGGTGCAGTTCGGCACCCACCGTGGCCGCAAGGTCGTCAACATCGTTCCGGTCGCCTGATCCAGGCCCCGTAGAGCGACAGAGCGACAGCACGAGGGCGGACCTCCCTTCCCCTGCGGGGGAAGCGGGTCCGCCCTCGCCGCGTTACAAACGAAGACACCCCCTACGCATCTGGAGGACCCCGCTATGACCACCTTCGTGGACCGCGTCGAGCTGCATGTCGCCGCGGGTAACGGGGGCCATGGCTGCGCCTCCGTGCACCGTGAGAAGTTCAAGCCGCTCGGCGGCCCGGACGGCGGCAACGGCGGCCGTGGCGGCGATGTGATCCTGGTCGTCGACCAGTCCGTCACCACGCTGCTGGACTACCACCACAGCCCGCACCGCAAGGCCACCAACGGCAAGCCCGGCGAGGGCGGCAACCGCTCCGGCAAGGACGGTACGGACCTGGTGCTGCCGGTCCCGGACGGCACCGTCGTGCTGGACAAGCGCGGCAATGTGCTCGCCGACCTGGTCGGCCAGGGCACCACCTACATCGCCGCCCAGGGCGGCCGCGGCGGCCTCGGCAATGCCGCGCTGGCCTCGGCCCGCCGCAAGGCGCCCGGCTTCGCGCTGCTCGGTGTCCCCGGCGATGTGCAGGACATCGTCCTGGAGCTGAAGACCGTCGCGGACGTGGCGCTGGTCGGCTACCCGAGCGCGGGCAAGTCCTCGCTGATCTCGGTGCTGTCCGCGGCCAAGCCGAAGATCGCCGACTATCCGTTCACCACGCTCGTCCCCAACCTCGGTGTGGTGACGGCCGGTTCGACCGTCTACACCATCGCCGATGTGCCCGGTCTGATCCCCGGCGCCAGCCAGGGCAAGGGCCTCGGCCTGGAGTTCCTGCGGCATGTGGAGCGCTGCTCGGTGCTGGTGCATGTGCTCGACACCGCGACGCTGGAGTCCGAGCGCGACCCGCTGACCGATCTGGATGTGATCGAGGCGGAGCTGGCGGAGTACGGCGGGCTGGAGAACCGGCCGCGGATCATCGTCCTCAACAAGGTCGACATCCCGGACGGCAAGGACCTCGCCGACATCATCCGGCCCGAGCTGGAGTCCCGCGGCTACCGGATCTTCGAGGTGTCCGCCGTCTCCCGGCAGGGCCTGAAGGAGCTGTCCTTCGCGCTGGCCGGCATCGTCGCCGAGGCCCGGGCGGCCAAGCCGAAGGAGGAGGCGACGCGGATCGTCATCCGGCCGAAGGCCGTGGACGACGCGGGCTTCACGGTCACCCTCGAGGACGACGGCCTGTACCGGGTGCGCGGCGAGAAGCCGGAGCGCTGGGTGCGGCAGACCGACTTCAGCAACGACGAGGCCGTCGGCTATCTGGCCGACCGCCTCAACCGCCTCGGTGTCGAGGACGAGTTGCTCAAGGCCGGTGCCCGGGCGGGCGACGGGGTCGCCATCGGCGCCGAGGACGACGCGGTCGTGTTCGACTGGGAACCGTCGATGGCCGCCGGCGCGGAGATGCTGGGCCGCCGCGGCGAGGACCACCGCCTGGAGGAACCGCGTCCGGCCGCGCAGCGCCGCCGGGACAAGCAGGCGGAACGGGACGAGGCGGACCAGGCGTACGACGGCTTCGACCCGTTCGCGTAGCCCTGCCCCGCCGAGTAGATGGGGAAGGCCCCGGGAGGCGAATCCTCCCGGGGCCTTCCTCGGACTCAGCAGGCTCTCAGAGCGCGCTCAGCGGCGAGGACGCGTCGGCGTCGCGCTGGCCGGGGATCTCGGACGCGCGCGCCGCCATCCGGGCCGCGCGCTCGTCCGCCTTGCGGGCCAGCGCCAGCGCGGCCTGGTCGAAGCGGACCAGGGACGGCGGGTCGGACGGGCCCAGCAGCTGGACCTTGAGCTCCGCGCGGGCCTTCGCCAGGATGTCCAGGCGCGGGTCGCGGACCGCGGCGAGGAGCGCGGCCACCTCGGTCGCCTCGGGGGTGAGGATGGTGGCCGCGGTGACGGTCGGGAAGTTCGCCAGGAACTCCTCCTCGGTCATGCCGCTGGTGTTGGCCACCGCATAGGGCTTCTCGCTGATCAGGTAGTCCGAGACCACGCTCGACACATCGCTGATCAGCAGGTCCGCCTCGTTGAAGCAGCTGTAGAGCGCGGGCCGCGGACCGGTGACGATCTGGTGCTCCCACTCCGGCAGCGAGGCCCAGTAGGCGGCCTCCCAGGCCTCGGTGGCGGCGGCGACGGCGGCCGCGCGGCCGGGCTCCGGAGCGGTCTGCAGCATCATCCGCTCGATCTCGTCCGCGCTGGAGCGGAACGAGGTGGTGGTGAGCTCCTGCAGCTCGGCCAGCCGGCGCTCCAGCTCGGCGGCGGTCTCCGGGCCCGGACGGGGGCCGCCGCGCCGCTCGTTGGCCTCCCGGATCAGCTCCTTGACGCGCTGGTTGGCTAGCCCGGCGCGCGGGTCGACCGAGCCGGTCATCGGGTGCGGCTTGTAGAGCAGCCGGACCGCCGGGTCGGCGAGCAGCTCGCGGACGATGTTCTCGCCGGCCAGCATGACCGAGGTGTTGCCCGGATTGCCGTCCCAGCCCTCCCAGGTCGGCGCGTAGAGCACGGTGGTGTACGAACGGGCGGGCGCACCGGTGTACGGCCGGATCGGGGCGAGCTGGGGGCGTCCGACCTCGACCACGTCCTTGTCCTCGACGCCGATGTCGGCCAGCTGGTAGCGCTCGCGCGCGGCGGGCCCGGCGACCCAGATCTCGTCGTACGCCTTGGAGTACGGGTTGCAGCTGGAGAGCTTGTCGCTCTCGCCGTGGTTGGTGAAGGCGTGCTTGATCGACGGCATGCGCAGGACCTGTGAGGTCTTGCCCGAGTTGGCCGGGTGCAGCAGCAGCTTGAGCGTGGACTTCTCCAGGGCCATCAGGTGGACGACCTTGGGGATGCAGACGATCGGGATGTCGGTGGCGTCGATCTTCTTCACCATGAAGCGCTCGCGCAGCACGATGATGGGGTTGCCGTCCAGCTCGGCGAGCGTGGAGAGCCACATGTTGGCCTGGTAGGCGGAGCTGGTGCCGCCGGAGAAGTACATGCCGACGGTGGGCCGGTAGGCGGCGAGCCACTGGTCCAGCCACTCTATGGCCTGCCGCTCGGTGGCCACCCGCTTCTTCGGCTGCAGCCAGCTCGCCAGGTAGAGGGTGCCGCCGAGGGCGAGCAGCAGCCCGAGGCCCACGCCGACCGCGCCCGCGAGGGCCTTTCCGGAGCCCACCGTGACCAGCAGGCCGAGCGAGCCGGGGACGGCGAAGCGCACCAGCCGGCGGCCGTGCTGGCGGGCCAGCAGCCGCGGCGGGGCGGCGGACAGCCGCAGCGCGGAGGCGTCGATGTTCCGGGTGACGAGCGGCAGCGTGCGGGAGCGCCGGACGAGGATGGCGACGGCCTGGCAGGCGAGGTGTGCGGCGTAGAACAGCACCAGCCCGACGAAGACCGGGGCGTAGGAGCGCAGCGAGCCGTCGTCGTGCAGGCGCAGCAGCCCGACCAGGAGCAGCATGTCGCGCAGCAGCTGCCGCACCATGACGTCGAAACGGATCTTGCCGAGCAGCGCGAGCAGGCCTGGGTCGCGGTGCTGCAAATAGAGGTCGAGCGCGAGGCCCGCCGCCGAGGTGGCGATCAGAAGCGGCGTACTGGGCAGCAGCGCTCCCACGAGCTGGGCGGTGAAGAACGCCAGCATCGCGAGTAGCGCCGTGGCCTGCACGGCTCGGCGGGAGACATTTCCGGCAGAAGGCACTGGACGGGCTCCTGGCAGGAGAGCTGAGGGGTCTGGAGGGACCGTGGTGGACACGTAATGGGACAACGGCCGGAGAACGGCCGCAACCGACCGTATGACGGCCGCTGGGCCAGGAGCAATCTTCCATCACACCAATCGTCACAAAATAGGGTCGAACGACCGCAATCGCCGGGGCGGTAGATTTGCTGGTCGGAAACGGGACACGGTCGGCGATCACAGGGGTGTGCGGACATTGGCAGGGGCAGCGGCGAGCGCGGAGATCCGTCAGGAGGTCGTGGACGCCCGCAGGGTCGTGGTCAAGGTGGGCTCCTCGTCGCTCACCACAGCGGGCGGGGGACTGGACGCCGACCGGGTTGACGCGCTGGTGGACGTGGTGGCGAGGGCGTTGGAGAAGGACGGCCGGGCGGCGGCGAAGGAGATCGTCCTGGTCTCCTCCGGCGCCATCGCCGCCGGGCTGTCCCCGCTGGGGCTCGGCAAGCGCCCGCGCGATCTGGCCCGGCAGCAGGCCGCGGCCAGCGTGGGGCAGGGGCTGCTGGTGGCGCGGTACACCGCCTCGTTCGCCCGCTACGGCCGCCGGGTGGGCCAGGTGCTGCTCACCACCGATGACACCAGCCGCCGGGCGCACTACCGCAATGCCCGCCGCACGCTGGACCAGCTGCTGGCCATGGGAGCCGTCCCGGTCGTCAACGAGAACGACACCGTGGCCACGGACGAGATCCGCTTCGGGGACAACGACCGGCTGGCCGCCCTGGTCGCCCATCTGGTCCGGGCGGACCTGCTGGTCCTGCTGTCCGATGTGGACGGCCTCTACGACGGCGACCCCGGCATCCCGGGCACCTCGCGGATCGCCGAGGTCCGCGGCCCCGGGGACCTCGAGGGGGTCTCCATCGGCAGTGCGGGCAAGGCCGGTGTCGGCACCGGTGGCATGGTCACCAAGGTGGAGGCCGCCCGGATCGCGGCCGCGGCCGGCATACCGGTCGTCCTCACCTCCGCCAGCCGGGCCGCCGATGCGCTCCTCGGGCGCCCCACCGGCACCTACTTCCACCGCACCGGCCGCCGCTCCACCGACCGGCTGCTCTGGCTCGCCCATGCCTCCACGCCGCGCGGGGCGCTGACGCTCGACGACGGGGCGGTGCGGGCGGTGGTCCAGGGCACCGGCTCGCTGCTGCCCGCGGGCATTGCCGCGGTCGAGGGCGAGTTCAGCGCGGGCGACCCGGTCGAGCTGCGGGACGGCGCGGGGCGTGCCGTGGCCCGGGGGCTGGTCTCGTATGACGCGGGGGAGATTCCGCAGCTGCTCGGCCGCTCCACCCGGGACCTGGCCCGGGAGCTCGGGCCGGGCTATGAGCGCGAGGTCGTGCACCGCGACGATCTGGTCGTGCTGCACGCCTGACGGGCGTCAGCTCCGGAGCAGAGCGGGCGCCGGAACGCGGCGAAAGGGACGAAGTAAGTCCAGCCTTTCCCCGGGACCTTTCCGGAAAACCGCCACGCGGCCGCTCGTGGACTGGTCAACTTTGAGGTGCGGGCTGTCATGGGCGGGCGGTGCCGCAGCGGTGACCCGACCCGGAGCAGCGCGAGAACCAGCACGACACGGCTCCGCCGCACGGCGTGCGGAGCCGGCGACAAGGAGGCCGCCGGTGAGACGAGGGCGCCCAGGGGCCCTGCCCCGAAGCGGGGGCGCTCCCACCCACGCCCGCAGGGCCACGGGGGAGGAGCGCACACTGACCAGCATCGGTTCGGGGCGAGCGGGGGAGAGGACGGAAGCGGCCGCGGAGCCCGACGGGCCGGGCGGTGAGGTGTCCCGGCTGTGGCACATCACCCTCAGCGTCTCGGGTGCCGAGGCGCCGCTGGGGGAGGTCCGACGGGCGCTGGAACAGCTTGCCCATGACCATCCCTTCCTGTTGACCAGCCGCTATGCCAACGATCACGCCGAGATCCGCTACTGGGAGGAGGCCCGTGACCTGCATGACGCGGCCGCCGTCGCGCTGCGGCTGTGGGGCGAGCACCGCTCGACGGCCCGGCTGCCGCCCTGGGAGATCGTGGGCCTCGAGGTCATCGACCGCGAGACCTACCAGCAGCGGGTCGCCGAAGGATACGGACCGCTCCCGGCCACTCCGGTCGGCGTGCACCCGTTCTAGGGCGGGTGTGCTTCTGGGGCGGGTGTGCGCCGGGGCCGCGTCCCACGGGAAGGGAAAGCCGGGCGACCGGGCCCCGGGGCGCGGTTAGGCTGCGTTCATGAGCAGCGATTTCCCTTCCTCCCTGGCCGACCCCATGCCCCAGTCCGCCGTGCTGCGGGCCGCCTACCGCGCCCGCGCCGCGGCCACCGACCTGGCGCCACTGCCGCGCTCGGCCAAGGACGACGCGCTGCTCGCGATCGCCGACGCGCTCCAGGTGCGGGCCAAGGAGATCGTCGAGGCCAACGCCGAGGATGTCGCCAAGGCCCGTGCCGCGGGCACCGCCGAGAGCGTCGTCGACCGGCTGACCCTCACCCCGGAGCGGGTGCGGGCCATCGCGGCGGACGTCCGCAGCGTGGTCGCCCTGCCCGACCCGGTGGGCGAGGTGGTGCGCGGCTCCACCCTGCCGAACGGGCTCGACCTGCGGCAGGTGCGGGTGCCGCTCGGCGTCGTCGGGATCATCTACGAGGCCCGGCCGAATGTGACGGTGGACGCCGCGGCGCTCTGCCTGAAGTCGGGCAACGCCGTTCTGCTGCGCGGCTCTTCGTCCGCGTACGCCTCCAACACCGCTCTGGTGCGGGTGGTGCGCGACGCCATCGGGGGGGCCGGGCTGCCCGCCGACGCGGTACAGCTGGTACCGGGCGAGAGCCGGGAGTCCGTCCGGGAACTGATGCGTGCCCGGGGCATGGTCGATGTGCTGATCCCGCGCGGCGGCGCCGCACTGATCCGTACGGTCGTGGCGGAGTCCACGGTTCCGGTCATCGAGACCGGCACCGGCAACTGCCATGTGTATGTGGACGCCGAGGCCGACCTCGAGATGGCCGTGCAGATCCTGGTCAACTCCAAGGCGCAGCGCCCCAGCGTCTGCAACGCCGCGGAGACGCTGCTGGTGCACCAGGACATCGCCCCGCGCTTCCTGCCCAGGGCGCTGGCCGCGCTGGCCGAGGCGGGCGTGACCGTGCACGGGGACGAGCGGGTGCTGGAGTGGGCGAAGGGAAGCCCGGCGACCGTGGTGCCGGCGGAGGTGGAGGACTGGGAGACCGAGTACCTCTCGTATGACATCGCGGCGGCCGTGGTGGACTCCCTGGACGCCGCGGTGCAGCACATCCGGCTGTGGTCCTCGGGGCACACCGAGGCGATCGTCACCACCTCGCAGGCGGCCGCCCGCCGCTTCACCCAGCTGGTGGACTCCACCACGGTCGCCGTCAACGCGTCCACCCGGTTCACGGACGGCAGCCAGTTCGGCTTCGGTGCCGAAATCGGCATCTCCACCCAAAAGTTGCATGCCCGCGGGCCGATGGGCCTGCCCGAGCTGACCTCGACCAAGTACATCGTCACCGGCGACGGTCACATCCGCCGCTAGGGCGTGTCCGGTGGGCCGGCACGGGCGGTATGCCGAATTCCCGTACCGGCCGCGCGGATTGACCGGTTCGGGTCTACGCTGGATGGCGTGCCGGACGACGTGGGGGGCGGGCCGTTCCCGGACGGCGAGGAGCCCGAGAGCCACCACCACGGGGGCGCGGACGACCCGTTCGCCTCCGTGGTCTTCGACGAGGACTTCGTGCGGTCCGCCGCGATCCACGAGCCCAGCGCGGCGGAGCGGCTGCTCGCCGCCGACCGGGCCCGGGCCGAGGCCGAGGCCGCCCGCGGCCGGGCGGGCGGCGGTTCCGCCGAGGACGACACCCGGGGCGTCGCCGGTCATCGCCCGGGCGGCCCGGGGGAGTTGCACAGCCTCACCCGCGACCTCGACCCGGACGACGCCTACGGTCCCTATGGCCGGTACGGCGGCTGGCGCCGGCCCTACCGGGGGCGGGCCCGCTGGCACCGCCCGGTGGCGTGGGTGCTGGCCGTGGTGATGGGCATCGGCCTGGTCGCCCTCGCCTTCGCCGCCGTCTACCGCAGCGCCTCCTCCGGCCCCGGGCGGGACCCCGCCCCGCCCCCGGCGACCACCGGAGTGGACGCCCCGGTGTCGGGACAGCCGGGCCCGCTGCCCTCCGTCTCGGCCGACTCCCGGCCCCCGGCCGCATCCGCCGCACCACGCCATGGCTGATCGTCATCCGCGCTCACCCAGTGTGATCAAGGGGCTGGTGACCGGCCGCAACGGCCTGGGCCAAGGCTTGCCGGAGGTGCGCCCGACAGCGTGAAATTTCGTCAGAAGTTGTCGTGTACCAGCGCGTTTATCGAAGCGCCGGGAGACCTACCCTTGAGGTATGGAAGGGCCTGGAGACCCACCTGAGGGGACGCCCGAGGGTGTCCCGGGAGGTGGCGACGAAGAGTACCGGTCGGTTGTCTTCGACGAATCGTTCGTCCGTGCTGCCCGGCTCCAGGAGTCCTCCGCACAGGAGCGGATGACCGACCACGCGCCCGCCGTCCGCACCCGCCACGCCTGGGCCCGGCTGGGTGCCTCCCGGCAGCTGCTGCTCCTGGTGCTGCTGATCGCGCTGGCCTTTGGCACGGCCGTCTACATGGGGCTGCGCCACCCCTACAAGGAGCCCAGGCCGCCCGCCGCCGAGCCACTGCACAGCACGCTCGTCCCGCTCGCCCCGCGCGGGCCGGTGCCCGGCGGATCGGCGCGGGAACTGCTCGCCAACAGCCCCGCCGCACAGTTCCGCGAGGGGGCCGAAGGGGTCAACCTGCCCGCCGTGCGGCGCACCCAGAACTTCTCCGAGGGCCTGGTCATGGCCGCCCTCGCCATGGCCAAGGAGTACACGCGCAAGTCGGCGCTCGATCCGGGCGTGCTCACCGGGGGCGACCAGCGGAGCGTGCGGCTGCTGCTCGCACCCTCCCAACTCGACCAGTTCGACCGCAGTTTCGGCCATCCGGCGGCCGACGGCCGGCATGCGGCGACCGGCTGGCTGATCCGCTTCGACCCCGGCCAGGTCGCCCTCGCGGACGCGCCCATCCGGGCGCAGGGCACCTTCTCCGTCGCCGAGGTGTCGCCCGCCGCCCTGGAGGTCTCGGCCGACCACACCTTTGTCTACTCTCTCCGCCCGGCGAAGGCGGACGTCGGGCAGGCCTCGCTGTTCACCGTGCGGCGCACGGTGCGCTTCCGCTTCGACCGGGACGACCTGCAGGACCACCACCTGCAGCTGCTGCAGAGCTATGCGCAGGTGGGGCCGGAGTCCTGCTCGGCGGCCGACGCGGCCTATCTGCACCCCCTGCTGGCCGGGCAGCGGGCCGACAACGACCACCAGCCCGGCACCGACCCCTATGCGACCGGGCAGCCCACGGCCGCCCTGTGCGGCGTCCTGGCCCCGGCCGCCGAGCCGACCCCGCCGCGGCCGTGAGGACGCGGGCGGCGCGCTACTGCTTCGGTGCGTCCTCCGGTCCGCCGTCGCCCTTGTCCTTCGGCGGCGTGCTCCCGCCCCGCTCGCTCCCGCCCCGCCCGGTGAAGGTGTCACGCAGCTTGCTGCCGAGGTCGTTCGCCCCGCCGGCGATGTCCCGGACGAGCCCCATCAGCGGATCCTTGCTGGCCCGCACCGACTCGGCATAGTGGTTCGCGGACTCGCGGAAGGAGTCGGACACCGAGGTGTCCTTGTCCTCCGTGCGGCGCGGATAGTGGCCGTCCATGATCCGCTGGTAGTCGCGGCTCTCCGACCACTTCTTCAGCTCCGCCGCGCGCACGGTGGCGAAGGGGTGGCTGCGCGGCAGCACATTCATGATCTTCAGCACGGAGTCGCGCAGATCGCCGCCCGCCTCGTACTCCTCGGCCTGGGCGAGGAAGGCGTCGACGTTCATCTCATGGAGGTGGTTGCCGCCCGCCAGCTTCATCAGCCCGCGCAGCGACGCCTGCAGATCCTGCCCCACCAGCAGCCCCGCCCGGTCCGCCGACAGCTCCGACTTGCGGAACCACTCGCGCAGGGCCGTCACGATCGCCATCACCGCTATGTTCCCCAGCGGGATCCAGGCGACCTTGAGCGCGACATTGGTCAGGAACAGCAGGATCGTCCGGTAGACCGCGTGCCCCGACAGGGCGTGGCCCACCTCATGGCCCACGACCGCCCGCATCTCCTCCTCGTCCAGCAGCTCGACGAGGCCGGTGGTCAGCACGATGATCGGCTCGTCGAGGCCGACGCACATGGCGTTCGGCTGCGGATCCTGGGTGACGTACATCGGCGGGACCTTGGGCATGTCCAGGACGTAACAGGCGTCCAGCAGCATCCCGTGCAGATGCGGGAACTGCTGCTCGCCCACCCGCACCGAGTCGGACAGGAACAGCAGCCGCAGGCTGCGCTCCGGCAGCAGCCCGCTCAGCGCCTTGAAGGCCGTGTCAAAACCGCTCAGCTTGCGCAGCGCCACCAGAGCCGAACGGTCGGCCGGATGCTCATACGCCCGCGACGAGATGTCCGGGAACCGCCTGCGGTTGCGGCTCGGCAGGTGTTCCCGGCCCTCGTCGGTGCCGTCCTGGGCGTTGTTGTCACTCATCGAGACCCCCTCAAGTGGGCTGTGATCATGGCCCGTCCCCCGGCTGACGGACCCCACCCTAGGCGGTGGCACCGACATGGCTACCGTGGAGACATGCCTGCCATCCATGATTTCGCCGCCCAGCCGGGTTTCACCGAGCTGCTCGCCGTGTCGAGCAAGGACCAGGGGTCGGGTGTGGTGCTGCGCACCGTCCTGATCGTGGCCTTGATCGGCGTGCCCCTCACTGCCTGGTTCCTGCTGCGCGGCTACCGCGACAAGTAGCCCCGGAGTCGCTGTACGGCCGTCGCCCGTACCCGCATACGATGTGGCGGAAGTCTCCGCCCGATCCCATCCCGGATAGGTCCTGCCGACGTGAATCTTGCCTCCGCCCACGCCACCCTCGTCACCCTCGCCTCCGAAGGCGAGCACGTGGACACCCACAAGAGCCTCAGCCCCTATCTGACCGGTGGCGGGGCCCTGGTCATCCTGCTGCTCCTGCTCTGGGTCACCACGCGCTTCAACCGCGACCGCTGAGCCCCGCCGTCCCCGGAGAACCGGCGTGCCGCCGCGCCCAGTAGGGTCTGCAGCCATGGGAGAGCAGAAAGAGCCCGTGAAGCGGCGGCTCGGCGTGATGGGCGGGACCTTCGACCCGGTCCACCATGGCCACTTGGTGGCCGCGAGCGAGGTGGCCTCGCAGTTCCACCTGGACGAGGTGGTCTTCGTGCCGACCGGGCAGCCGTGGCAGAAGAGCCACCGGCAGGTGTCGGCGGCCGAGGACCGCTATCTGATGACGGTGATCGCCACCGCGTCCAACCCGCAGTTCTCGGTCAGCCGGATCGACATCGACCGCGGCGGCCCGACCTACACCACCGACACCCTCCGCGAGCTGCGCGACCTCAACGACGACGCGGACCTGTTCTTCATCACCGGCGCCGACGCGCTCTCGCAGATCCTCACCTGGCGCGACACGGACGAACTGTTCTCCCTGGCCCACTTCATCGGGGTCACCCGGCCCGGGCACATACTGGCCAACCCCGGGCTGCCGGACGACCGGGTCTCCTTTGTCGAGGTCCCGGCGCTCGCCATCTCCTCGTCCGACTGCCGCACGCGGGTGGCCCGGGGCGAGCCGGTCTGGTACCTGGTGCCCGACGGTGTGGTGCGCTACATCCACAAGCGCAGGCTGTACCGTCACGACGGCTGACAAACCGGCCTGAGACACCGGCCGATCCCGGCTCGAGGGGCACCGTTGAACGACCGCCAGGACCCGTACGCGCACGATCCGTATTCCCCCGGCCACCGCTGGGAGGTGCCCCCACAGCAACCGCAGGTGTACGGCTACGACGCCCATGGCCGACCGGTGTACCGGCCCGACGCACCCGAGCTGGCGTATGACGCCTATGGGCAGCCGCTCCAGGGAACCCACGAGACCTCGTACCAGCAGGACCACGGCTACGGTTACGACCCGTACGCCGCGCAGGCCCCGCAGCAGCCGTACGACCCGGCGGCGTACCAGGCCGCGCCACCGCCCCAGGCGCAGACCCACCGGCCGGACTGGATCCCCCGGCAGACCGAGCGGACCGCACCGCAGGAGCAACCGGAGCAAGTGGTTCCGGACGGGGTCATCCCGGAGCCGCGGCAGGCCCCCGACCACGGCGGTGCGGACCGGGCGGGGGAGGAGGAAGCGGGGGAGGGGGAATCGGCCTACCGCACCGGGCAGTTCTCCTTCGTCGAGACGCCGGACGAGGAGTCCGAGGACGTCATCGACTGGCTGAAGTTCAGCGAGAGCCGCACCGAGCGCCGCGACGAACGCAAGCGCAAGGGCCGCAACCGCTATGCCGTCCTGGGCGTGGCGCTGGTGCTCGCGCTGGCCGGCGGGCTCGCCTGGTTCCTGCTGGCGGGCTCCGGCGACAGCAAGGGCACGGCGGCCGGGGCCGGCGGCCCGCAGCAGCGCGATGTCATCGTCGTCCATCTGCGGCAGACCAAGGGCGGTGGCAGCTCCACCGCCCTGCTGGTCGACAACGCCACCACCAAGAAGGCCAGCACGGTGCTGCTGCCCAACTCCCTCGCCGTCGCCAAGGAGGGCGGCGGTGCCACCACCCTCGGCAAGTCCGTCACCGACGCGGGCACCGGGGCCACCCGGGACGCCCTGAACACTCTGCTGGGCTCCCAGATCAAGGGGAGCTGGCGGCTGGACACCCCGTATCTGGAGAACCTGGTCCAGCTGGTCGGCGGCATCACCGTGGACACGGACACCGATGTGCCCGGCGCCAAGCCCGGCGACGGCCCGCTGGCCCGGCGGGGCAAGGACCAGAGCCTGAGCGGTCAGACGGCCGTCGCCTACGCCACCTACCGGGCGCCCCGCGAGGACCAGAACAAGCAGCTCGCGCGCTTCGGCCAGGTCATGCAGGCGGTGCTGAAGAAGCTCTCGGGCGACCCCGGCGCGGCCACCACCACCGTGGAGACGCTCGCCCAGATCCCCGACCCTTCGCTCTCCGTCAAGCAGCTCGGCGCCTCCCTGGCCCATCTCGCGGCGCGGGCCAAGGAGGGCTCCTACGACACCGCCGTGCTGCCGGTGCGCCAGGACGGCACGCTCGACGGCCGGGCGGCCGACGGCGTGGTCAAGGAGCTGCTCGGCGGCACGGTCCGCGGCACCGGCAAGGACGCCACGCCCCGGGTCGACGTGAAGAACGCCACCGGCGGCACGGCCGCCGCCGGATCGGCGCAGGTCGCACTGGTCAACGGCGGCTACACCTACCTGGCCGGCGGCACGGCGGCCGCGCAGGGCAGGTCCTCGGTGACCTACGCGGACGACAGGCGGGCGGCGGAGGCCAGGGAGGTCGCCAAGACGCTGGGACTGCCGGCCGGGTCGGTGAAGAAGGGGCAGGGCGCCGCCAACGCCGACATCACGGTGGTCCTGGGCAAGGACTACAAGGGCTGACGGCCGGCGGCGGCGGGCGGCCGGGGAAAAAAGCCCCGGGAGGGTGCCGACGGGTCGTGAGACCCTTGGTACGTACCGTCTCCCTACCGAAAGCATGGCTTGTGACCGCCACGGACCGTTCCATCGAGCTCATCCAGGCCGCTGCCCAGGCGGCCGCCGACAAGCTCGCGCACGACATCATCGCGTACGACGTCAGCGATGTGCTGTCGATCACCGACGCCTTCCTGCTGGCCTCGGCCCCCAACGACCGTCAGGTCAAGTCGATCGTCGACGAGATCGAGGAGCGGCTGCTCAAGGAGCTCGGCGTCAAGCCGGTGCGCCGCGAGGGCGACCGCGACGCCCGCTGGGTGCTGCTCGACTACGTGGACATCGTGGTGCACGTCCAGCACAGCGAGGAGCGCGTCTTCTACGCCCTGGAGCGGCTGTGGAAGGACTGCCCCGAGATCGAGCTGCCCGCCGACGCGGTCGCCACCCGGGGCAAGGCCGCCGAGCATGCCGAGGCGCAGGCGGCCGCCGAGCTGGACGGAGAGCTGCGCTGAGCGGCTACCGGGGCGGGCGTGGCCGCCGGATCGTGCTGTGGCGGCATGGTCAGACCGCGTGGAACGTGGAGCGCCGCTTCCAGGGTTCCACGGACATCGAGCTGACCGGGACCGGCGTCGCCCAGGCGCGCCGGGCCGCCCGGCTGCTCGCGGCGATGAAGCCGGACGCGATCGTCGCCTCCGATCTGCGGCGCGCCGCCGCGACCGCCGCCGAGCTGGCCGCGCTCACCGGCCTGGAGGTCTCCAGCGACGCCGGGCTGCGCGAGACCTACGCGGGAGCCTGGCAGGGGCTCACCCATGAGGAGATCATCGAGCGCCACGGTGAGCAGTACGCGGCGTGGAAGCGCGGCGAGCCGGTGCGCCGCGGTGGCGGCGAGCTGGAGACCGAGGTCGCCGACCGGGCCGCCCCGGTGGTCCTGGCGAACGCCGAGAAGCTGCCGCATGGCGGCACGCTCGTCGTCGTCAGCCATGGCGGCACCATCCGCACCACGATCGGGCGGCTGCTGGGCCTGGAGCCCCACTCCTGGGAGGCGCTCGGCGGCCTCACCAACTGCTGCTGGTCCGTGCTGGGCGAGGGTGCGCGGGGCTGGCGCCTGCTGGAACACAACGCGGGGACGCTGCCCGAGCCGGTCCTTGGCGACGACGACTGAGATGACGACTGAGACGACGGCCGGGACGAGGCCGGGGTGGTGCCCGGAGCGCTGTTGGCCCGATTTCGCGTTTGGGCAGGTGGCAGGCTAAAGTTCTTCTTGTTCGCGGGGAACGCGGGGGAAAGCCTCCGGGGGAAGCCGAGAACAGCGGGGCTATAGCTCAGTTGGTAGAGCGCCTGCATGGCATGCAGGAGGTCAGGAGTTCAATTCTCCTTAGCTCCACAATCCGGATGATCTCGTCCTTCTCTCGCAGAAGGGCGGGATCACTGCATTTCCCACTCTGTTTCCGCTTCCATCGCCGTTTCCGCTTCCATCGCCACGAACCGCCCGCGTATCTCCGAGAGCCTGCGGGCATGGGCACAGCAGCCGACCACCGGGTCGTCTATGGTGCGGAGCCGGGCCATCAGCTCCCGGCTCGGCTCGTCGCTGGGCGAATAGACCACGATGCGGGTCTCCGGTGCGCCGCCCACCGCCAGCGAGGTCGAGGTCAACCGGATCTCACCGACCGAGCCATGGCGCACGATCTTTATCCGGTTGCCCGGGGGGATCACCTGACCGGCCTCCCAGAGCCTGCGGAATTCCTCGCTGACGGCGGACAGTTGCCGGATGAGCGTCTCCCAGGACGGCTCCCCGAGGTGGCGCCCATATGCCGCGCGGAACGACGCCACCAGGAAGGCGAGTTCCTGGTCGTGGTCGGCAAAGGGATTGCAGCACTGCGGTCTGCTGAACAACTGCCACAGGACATTGGGCTTTTGGTCCGGTGCGAGGTGAATGAGGGGGAAGAGACCGTAATAGGCGGCATTGCTGGCCAGGACGTCATAGCGGGCGTTGTAGACCACGGCGGGGAGCGGGTCCAGGGCATCGATGATGCCCTGCACCTCCGGCCCCACCGTCTGGGCATCGGCCACCCGCGCCGGTGCGTACGGCACTTCGGCGAGATGGTAGAGGTGCTCGCGCTCCGTCTGGTCGAGGCGCAGCGTACGGGCGATCGCATCGAGCACTTGAACGCTGGCGTTGATCGGGCGGCCCTGCTCCAGCCAGGTGTACCAGGTGACGCCGACGCCCGAGAGCTGGGCGACCTCCTCGCGCCGCAGCCCGGGCGTACGGCGCCGCAGGCCTCCTGGCACGCCCACATCGGCCGGGGTCACCCGGGCGCGGCGGCCGCGCAGGAACGCGGCCAGCTCGGGCCGTCGGCGTCCGTTCGTCATTGCCATCGTCGTCATGTCCCCCATCGTCGTTGCCTCGGGGAGACGCTGCCAGGTGCTGCTGGTACCAGCATCGGCAGGCTCTCACCACTCGTATGGGAGCGGCGCCAGGCTCTGAGTCATGACCGAGACCTCCATCCGGACCTCCCCCGCCCCTTCGGCCACCAGTAGAGCGGACACCACTGACAACTCCCCCGACAGGCGGCCTCCGCAGCCGGGATGGCTGCTCGCGATCGTGCTCACCGGCCAGTTCATGGCGTTGCTCGACACGTTCATCGTCAATGTCGCCGCCCCCACCATCCGTTCCGACCTGCACGCCTCCGGATCCGGGCTGCAACTGGTCGTGGCGGGCTACACCATCGCCTATGCCGTGCTACTGATCACCGGGGCCCGGCTGGGCGCCCGGTATGGACACCGGAGAGCCTTTTTCGCGGGGCTGGTCGTGTTCACCGCTGCCTCGCTCAGCTGTGGACTCGCGGCGGACACCGGCCAGTTGATCGCCTTCCGGTTCGCCCAGGGCATAGGGGCGTCGGTGATGATGCCGCAGGTGCTCAGCCTCATCCAGCGCACCTATCAGGGCAGTTCACGGGCGAGGGCGCTCGGCGCGTATTCGGCGGTGCTCGCCTCCGGGGCGGCGGCGGGGATGATCGTGGGCGGCCTGCTGGTCAGCGCGGATCTCTTCGGCACGAGCTGGCGGCCGGCCTTCCTGGTGAATGTGCCGATAGGGGCGCTGCTCCTGATCCTCGGCCCGCGGCTGATGCCGCGCGACCGGCGGGAGAGCGGGCAGTCCGCCCGGCCGCTCGACATCCCGGGTCTGATACTGCTCGCGGCGGCGGTCACCTGCTTCACCGTTCCCATGGTGCTCGGTGAGGAGCAGGGCTGGCCGGGGTGGGGCTGGGTGTCGTTTGCGCTGAGCGCGGCGCTGCTGGCGCTCTTCGCGGGGTATGAGCTCCGGCTGGCCCGGCGTGGCGGTGCGCCGCTGATAGCGCCCGGGGTGCTGAGAGCACCGGGCATACCTCAGGCGGTGGCCCGTATCGCGCTCGCGATGGCGGCGAACGCCGGAATCCTCCTCACCCTGACGCTGCATCTGCAGAGCGGGCTCGGGTTCAGTGCGCAGCGCGCCGGGCTGACCTTCGTCCCCATGGCCGTGGCCTTCGGTGCCGTCGCACTCAACTGGCAACGGCTGCCTGCCCGCTGGCATGGCGCGCTGGCCACGGTCGGCTTCGCCCTGGCGGCGCTCTCGTTCGGGTGGACCGGGCTGGTGCTGCGCACCGGCGGCGCGGGGGGACCCTGGCTGTATGTCGCCCTGTTCCTGAGCGGTACGGGGATCGGGCTGGCCTTCAGCCCGACGCTGGCCCGGGCGCTGGCGACCGTGCGGCCCGAGCATGCGGCGGACGCCAGTGGCCTGTTGGTCACCACGGCCCAGCTCGGCCTGCTGACCGGGGTGGCGGTTTTCGGCGCCGTCTACCTCGGCGGGGCGGGGAGCTCGGGAGCCCACTCGTCGGCGCATGCGCTGTGGGTCACCTGCCTCGCGCTGGGCGGCACATCGGCCGTCGCGGTGGGTACGGGGCTGATACGGCGACGGCGCTGACCCGGCCGCCCTTCGCATGGCAGAATCGGACGGCCGGGAGCGGACGGGGCCCAAGGGGAGGGAAGGTGTCATGCCGGTATGCGTCTGCGCAAAAGCCGATGCCCTTCTCGGGGCCGTCACCCTCCACCCCGGCGGTGTCCCGTACGTCTGCACGGCCTGCGGCCACGGCTGGAGCTGAGTGAATGGGTGCACACAGCCGGAAGTGCGACTGGTGCGGCAGCGGGACGCCGATCGTCCGCGACATGGAGCCGATCAACGCCGACTACCAGTACTGGTGTGTCGAGTGCGCACGGGCGCTGATCATAAAGGGCGACCCGATCGAGACCTACCGTGAGCTCGAGGGCGAGCCGATCTACGGCCGGCTGCTCGATGAGCACTGTGCGCTCAAGCGCTTCTACTCCTTCGTCACGGCGTGATCTGGTGCACAGCGGGATCGATTTGGCAGAGGGCGGGTGGGTCCGTGTAATGTGGTCGACGCCGCCGGGGGAACCGGTCGGAAAACAGAACAAGGGGCTATAGCTCAGTTGGTAGAGCGCCTGCATGGCATGCAGGAGGTCAGGAGTTCAATTCTCCTTAGCTCCACAGAAGTTGAGCGGATCATCCGGAATGGGTGGTCCGCTCGCCGCATTTGGGCCCGCCGTTGCATTTGGGCTCACCGTTCCCGGTCCAGCCGCAGCGCGAGCGCCGGGCAGCGGCGTATGGCCCGTTGCGCGCGCCCCCGCAGTTGCCCGGGTACCCCGGCGTCGGCGAGCGACGGATAGCCGTCCGGGCCCATCCGCACCAGCTCCGGCAGCAGGTCCGCACACAGTCCATGGCCCTCGCAGAGCGTCCAGTCCACCGCCGGCCGCTCCCCGGCCGAGGACTCCGCACCGGAGGGTGCCGGCAGCGGCAGCACCCCCGCCGTCCGCCGTCCGCAGCCGCTGCCGAGCACATGCGCGGCCAGGTCGTCGGTGAACGCCGTCAGGGCGCTGAGTGCCAAGCGCGCCGCCCCGTCCGGGTGCCCGCAGGCACCGCGTCCGCGCACCCCCTGGGCCGCCTCCCACACGGTCTCCAGTGCCCGTCGTCCGCCTCCGGCCACCAGGTCCGCCAGCGCCCCGGCCAGCGAGGGCAGCCCCAGTCGGCAGGGCCCGCACTGCCCGGCCGACTCGGCGGCCAGCCAGTGCACCACCCGCGCCGTCTCGCCCAGCGGGCAGGTGTCGCCCCCCAGCGGCAGCACCGCGCCCGCGCCGAGGCTCCCGCCCCGGGCGGCGAGGGCCTCGCGGCCGAGGACGGCCTCGACTGCCGTCATGGCGTCCAGCCAGCCACCGTGATAGCCGCCGACCAGCACCCCCTGGAATCCGGGATCGGCACCGCAGCTGCCCAGCACCTGCCGCATCGGCACCCCGCCGGGCGCCTCCACCACGCTCGGCCGGGGCACCGCCCCGGAAAGGGTGAGCAGCAGGGTGCCGGGTTCGGCGGCCGTGCCGGTGCCGGCATAGCCCTCGGCGCCCAGGCGGGCGGCGAGGGCGAGTTGGGCATAGGTCTCGGCATTGGACAGCAGCGTCGGCGCCCCGCCCGCGCAGGGCGATCGTCTCCGCCAGCAGCACCAGCCGGTCGTCCGGCAGTTGGGGCACGGAGCCGTGCACGGCGAGGTGCGCCCTGCGGTCCAGCCGTTCCGCCGTGTCCAAGCCGGCCGTCAGGCGCGGGGGTCCGAGGGACAGGACGGGCGGCAGCTCGGGCAGCTCCGCGTTCACAGGTGCCGCCCGGGGGCGCCGTGCGGGGCGCGTCCTGGGGCGCGCCCCAGCAGGGCCCGTACCGGGCGCGGGGCCGGGAGCGGCAGCTCCCGGGGGGCCGAGTGGGCCCCGCCGGCGGCGGGGGCGGCGAGTGTGCGGCGGCGGCCGCGCAGGACCCGGAAGGCGAGCGCCGCCGCCACCGCGGCGAGGCACAGTGCGTAGCAGGCCGTCACCCAACCCGCCGGGATCCGGCCGGACTTGAGGCCGTGCAGCACGGCGGCGCACCAGGCCGGGTAGGCACAGGCGTGCAGGGCGCGCCAGTGGTGGGCGGCGCGGCCGCGCCCGGCGAAGACGGAGCGCACCGCGCCGGTCGTGGCGGCGAGCACCATCAGGTATCCCGCGAGCGCGCCCAGTCCGATGAGTCCGTCCGCGCCCCATGGGCCGGAGGAGAAGGGCAGCAGTGCGGCGGCCGGCCGGGCGTGTGCCTCGGCGGTCTTGATGCCGATGTGCACGGCGAGGAAGCCGAGCGCGCACATCGCGATGGCGCGGTGCACGGCCTGGGCGAACAGCCGGTCGCGCGCGGCGAGGACCAGCCGGTCGGCGGCGATGAGCCCCCAGACGACGGTGGCGGTGAGCGCGACCAGGGCGAGCACTCCGCCGGTGTGGTCGAGGAAGCGGTGCAGGGTCATGCCCCGGCACGCTAGGCAGCACGCCCAGGAGTACGGCCGGCTTCCCGCAAGCTCGTTCCGCAGGGGCGTGCCGCTGCTAACGTCGGTTCGTTCGGTCGGCGTTCATCCTGTGTCGCTTTCATGTGGTTGCTCCCTCAATGCCCCTTACTCGTCCGACACATGAGGTTTGTTTGGCCTCTTCTTGGTGAACTCATGCCCCCTGTATGAACAGTTCATCGAAAGAGTGACGTCCCATGTGCGGTCTGTCCGTTCGGTGTTCGGACATGCCCGTACATGCGACCACACGCGACCGTTTCGCATCGCAGGGGGTTTCATGAGATCAAGCCGCTTCAGAGCGCGCGTCGGACTGTCCTTGGTGGCGACGCTGCCCCTGGTGGCCGGGGCACTCGCGCTCGGCGCGCCCGTCGCGGGCGCCGACCCCGGCCCGCACGACCGCCAGTCGCTGACCGGCACCAAGCCCCAGTGGGCGACGGCCAGGGCCGACCGCGGGGCCACGTCCGACGCCAAGCAGATCACCGCCCGGGTCTACCTCGCCGGCCGGAACGCCAAGGCCCTCGCCGCATACGCGCAGGCCGTCTCCGACCCGAAGTCCGGTTCCTACGGCCACCATCTGACGGCGAAGCAGACGCAGGACCGTTTCGGCCCGACCAAGGACCAGATAGCCAAGGTCACCGGCTGGCTCAAGTCCTCGGGCCTCAAGGTGACCGGCACCAACAACCACTATGTCGCCGTCGCCGGTGACGCCGCGGCCGTCAAGAAGGCGTTCGGCGCCGAGCTGCACAACTACGTCAAGGACGGCAAGACCTACCACGCCCCGTCCCGCAACGCCTCCGTCCCGGCCTCCCTGGACGGCGCCGTCCTCACCGTGGTGGGCCTCAACAACGCCCCTCGGCTGGCCCACCACAACGAGGAACTGCCCGGGCCGAGCGCCGCGTTCGTCAACTCCGGCCCGTTCTCCACCTACTACGGCTCGAACGTCGACAAGAGCCTCCCCTCGGCCTACGGGGGGCATGCGCCGTACGCCATCAAGGGCTACACGGGCAAGCAACTGCGCGCCGTGTACGGGGCGAAGAACTTCACCGGCAAGGGCGTCACCGTCGCGATCACCGATGCCTACGCCTCGCCGACGATCGTCAAGGACATCGAGCAGTACGCCAAGCGCAATGGTGACAAGGCCTACCGCAAGGGCCAGTTCTCCCAGGTGCTGCCGGGCAACTACACGCACACCAGCGAGTGCGACGCGGCCGGCTGGTACGGCGAGGAGACCCTCGACATCGAGGCCGTGCACGCCGTCGCCCCCGCCGCGGACATCGTCTATGTCGGCGGCTCCTCCTGCCAGGACGACGACCTGATCGACTCCCTGCACAAGATCGTCGACAACCGGCTGGCCGACATCGTCTCCAACTCCTGGGGCGATGTGGAGTCCCACGAGACCCCGGACACCGCCGCCGCCTACGACCAGGTCTTCCAGACCGGCGCGGTGGAGGGCATCGGTTTCTACTTCTCCTCCGGTGACGCGGGCGACAACGTGGCCAAGTACGGCCAGAAGCAGGTCGACACCCCCGCCAACTCCCCGTGGGTCACCTCCGTCGGCGGCACCTCGCTCGCCGTCGGCAAGGGCGACAAGTACCTGTGGGAGACCGGCTGGGGCACCCACAAGGCGGTCCTGTCCAAGGACGGCCACAGCTGGGACAACTTCCCCGGCGGCTACAGCGGCGGTGCCGGCGGCGGCACCAGCAAGCTCTTCGAGCAGCCCTTCTACCAGCGCGGTGTGGTCCCCGACGCGCTCGCCAAGGCCGACGGCAGCGCCAAGCCGATGCGCGTCGGGCCCGACATCGCGGCCGTCGCCGACTCCACCACCGGCTTCCTGGTCGGCCAGACCCAGACCTTCCCGGACAAGTCGGTGAAGTACAGCGAGTACCGCATCGGCGGCACCTCGCTGGCCGCTCCGGTGATCGCGGGCGTCCAGGCACTGGCCCAGCAGGCCCGCCACGGTGTGCCGATCGGCTTCGCCAACCCGGCCATCTACGACCGCTACGGCACCTCCGCCTACCATGACGTCACCGATCACCCGCTCGGCAAGGGCCGGGGCATCGCCAATGTGCGCCTGGACTTCGTCAACAGCGTGGACGCCAAGGCCGGCGTGATCACCTCGCTGCGCAGCCTGGGCGGTGACAGCTCGCTCTCCGCGACCGTCGGCTATGACAACGTCACCGGTGTCGGCTCCCCGGCCGACAACTATGTGACCTCGTACGTGCCGGGCCACCGGCGCTGAGCCGTCCGCCGGGACCCGTTACCTCGGTGCGGGTCCCGGCGCCCCTGCGGTAACCTGAACCCATGCGTGCCGTACGCCTCCTGCTTAGCGAGCCGCGCTGATCAATCCCGACCGGTGACCCCCGGTCGGCATCGGCGCGGCGTCCCCTCCTGTGCGAGGGGCTTTTTCATTTCCGGGAATGTCCGGAAAACCCTGGAAACGCGGAACGCGACAGCAGGCAGAGACGACGATCGATGGAGCTTTGAGGACGATGAGCGAGACCACAGCCGCCGCCGAGGCGGCCGCCCCGCACCGCTACACGGCCGCGCTGGCCGCCGACATCGAGGCACGCTGGCAGGACTTCTGGGACACCGAGGGCACCTACCAGGCCCCCAACCCCAACGGTGAACTGGGCGGCGACCCCGAGCTGGCCGCCCGGCCCGCCAAGTTCATCATGGACATGTTCCCGTACCCCTCCGGTGCGGGCCTGCACGTCGGCCACCCGCTGGGCTATATCGCCACCGATGTCACCGCCCGCTTCCTGCGCATGACCGGCCACAACGTCCTGCACACCCTGGGCTTCGACGCCTTCGGCCTGCCCGCCGAGCAGTACGCCGTGCAGACCGGCACCCACCCCCGGGTGTCCACCGAGGCCAACATCGTCACCATGAAGGCGCAGCTGCGCAGGCTGGGGCTGGGGTACGACAAGCGCCGCTCGTTCGCCACGATCGACCCCGAGTACTACCGGTGGACCCAGTGGATCTTCCTGCAGATCTTCAACTCCTGGTTCGACGAGCAGACGAAGCAGGCCCGGCCGATCGCCGAGCTGATCGCCCAGTTCGAGAGCGGGGAGCGCGCCACTCCCGACCGGCGCCCCTGGGGTGAGCTGAGCGCCGTCGAGCGCGCCGACGTCCTGGGCGGCCACCGCCTGGCGTACGCCTCCGACGCGCCGGTGAACTGGTGCCCGGGCCTGGGCACCGTGCTGGCCAACGAGGAGGTCACCGCCGACGGCCGCTCCGAGCGCGGCAACTTCCCCGTCTTCAAGTCCAAGCTGCGTCAGTGGAACATGCGGATCACCGCCTATGGTGACCGCCTGCTCGACGACCTGGAGGCACTGGACTGGCCCGAGGCCATCAAGCTCCAGCAGCGCAACTGGATCGGCCGCAGCGAGGGCGCCCGGCTGAGCTTCGAGGTCGTCGGCCACGACGAGAAGATCACCGTCTTCACCACCCGCCCCGACACCATCTTCGGCTCCACCTATGTGGTGCTGGCCCCCGAGCACGAGCTGATCGACACCGTCCTCCCGGCCGAGTGGCCGCAGGGCGTCGACGCCTCCTGGACCGGCGGTGCGCACACCCCCGCCGAGGCGGTCGCCGCCTACCGCAAGCAGGCGCAGACCAAGACCGACGTCGAGCGACAGACCGAGGGCAAGAACAAGACCGGCGTCTTCACCGGCGCGTACGCCGTCAACCCGCTGACCGGCGAGCAGATCCCGGTCTTCGTCGCCGACTATGTGCTGATGGGCTACGGCACCGGGGCCGTGATGGCCGTACCGGGCCATGACGAGCGCGACTGGGAGTTCGCCACCGCCTTCGAACTGCCCATCGTCCGCACCGTCCAGCTCCCCGAGGGCTTCGACGGCGAGGCGTACACCGGGCAGGGCCCGGTCATCAACTCCGCCGGCGACCGGCTGGACATCAACGGCATGCAGATCGACGAGGCCAAGCGCGCCGTCATCGACCACCTCACCGAGCGGGGCATCGGCGAGGGCACCATCAACTTCCGCCTGCGCGACTGGCTGTTCAGCCGCCAGCGCTACTGGGGCGAGCCCTTCCCGATCGTCTACGACGAGGACGGCGTCGCCCATGCGCTGCCCGAGTCGATGCTCCCGCTGGAGCTGCCCGAGGTCGACGACTATGCCCCACGCACCTTCGCGCCGGACGACGCCGACACCTCCCCCGAGACCCCGCTGTCCCGCAACGAGGACTGGGTCGACGTCGAGCTGGATCTGGGCGACGGCCGCAAGCGCTACCGCCGCGAGACCAACACCATGCCCAACTGGGCCGGTTCCTGCTGGTACGAGCTGCGCTACCTGGACCCGCACAACAGCGAGCGGCTGGTCTCCGCCGAGGCCGAGCGGTACTGGATGGGCCCGCGCGAGGACAAGCCGCACGGCGGCGTCGACCTGTATGTCGGCGGCGCCGAGCACGCGGTGCTGCATCTGCTCTACGCCCGCTTCTGGTCCAAGGTCCTCTTCGACCTGGGCCACATCTCCTCGGTCGAGCCGTTCCACAAGCTGTACAACCAGGGCATGATCCAGGCGTATGTCTACCGCGACAGCCGGGGCTTCCCGGTGCCGGCCGCCGAGGTCGAGGAGCGCGACGGCACCTACTACCACCTGGGCGAGAAGGTCAGCCGACTGCTCGGCAAGATGGGCAAGTCGCTGAAGAACGCCGTCACTCCGGACGAGATCTGCGCGGAGTACGGCGCCGACACCCTGCGCCTGTACGAGATGGCCATGGGCCCGCTGGACGTCTCCCGTCCCTGGGACACCCGGGCCGTCGTCGGCCAGTACCGGCTGCTGCAGCGGCTGTGGCGCAATGTGGTCGACGAGAACACCGGCGCGGTCACCGTCGTCGACGCCGAGCCGGACGAGGCGACGCTGCGAGCCCTGCACAAGGCCATCGACGGCGTCACCCAGGACATGGCGAACCTGCGCTTCAACACCGCCATCGCCAAGGTGACCGAGCTGAACAACCACGTCACCAAGCTCGGCGAGGTGCCGCGGACGGTCGCCGAGCGACTGGTGCTGCTGGTCGCCCCGCTGGCCCCGCACATCGCCGAGGAGCTGTGGCGCAAGCTGGGCCACCAGGACTCCGTGGTGCACCGGGACTTCCCGGTCGCCGACCCGGCCTACCTCGTGGACGAGACCGTGACCTGCGTCGTCCAGGTCAAGGGCAAGGTCAAGGCGCGTCTGGGGGTGGCCCCGGCGATCTCCGACGAGGAGCTGGAGCGGGCGGCGCTGGCCGACCCGGCGGTGGTGGCCGCACTGGGCGGCGCGGGCATCCGCAAGGTCATCGTGCGGGCGCCGAAGCTGGTCAACATCGTTCCGGCCTGACCGGCATCGTTCCGGCCCGACCGGCTCGGGCGCCACGGGCTCAGGGTTTCCCTTACGGGCAGGTTGGGGGTTCCGGTGGAACCCACGACCTGCTCGTGCCGTTTACGGTAGAAGGGCACACGCACAGCAAGAAGCAATCGGTCCGACAGACCCCGCCCGAGGAGCGCCCATGGAAACCGTGGCCGTGATCGTCGCACTGATCGTCGCGGTCTTCGTCGCGCTCGCGGTGGTCGCCACGGTCAAGGCCGTGAAGGCGGTCAAGCGCGGCGTGGACCGTACGGTCGTCCAGGCCCGCCGCACGGTGGAGGACACCCGCCTCAAGGCCAAGCAGTATGTCCCGGGGCCCGGCGCCGAGGTTGCCCAACTGCGGCTCGCGCTGCGCACATCGATGCGTGCCACTCAGGATGCACTGCGTGAGCGCGCTCCGGAAGACCCCTCACTGTCCGAGTCCCAGGCCCTCTTCCAGCGGCTCAGCGCCCATGGCCGCGAGCTCGACGAGGATCTCAGGCGGCTGGAGGCCGAGCCCAGCCAGAGCCGGGTCGCCGAGAGCCTGCCCGAACTGCGGGAGCGCACGGAGCACATCAGGCAGGCGGCGGATTCGCTGCGGTGGGCCGCGCAGGACCGGGCGCGCCAGTTCACCGGGGACGACCTGGCGGATCTGAGCGAGCAGATCCGGATGGAGGCCAGCGCCCTGCGGCACTGGACGAGCGTGGCGGACGACGGAGCGGCTCCGTCCACCGCATCGGCTCCGTCCACCGCGTCGGCGCCGCCGACGGCATCGGAGCGGTCCGCGGCGGGCAAGTCGTCCGAACCGGCGCCGCCCGAGCGGGAGAAGCCCGCGATAGCGGGGCAGGACTCCTGGCGGGCGTCCACCGGCTACCCCTGGGAGAAGTGGCAGCGCAACGGCCGTCGTCCGGAGAGCACCACCTGATCGTCCCGGCCCGATCCCTGATGGGATCGTGGCATGAAACGATCACCTTCGGGGGCCGGACTGCCACCCCTGTGCCCCGACGGGTAACCTCCGGGGCATGTCCCGCCATGTCGCGATCGTCACCGATTCCACGGCCTATCTGCCGCAGCAGGCGATGGAGCGGCACCAGATCACCGCCGTACCGCTGACCGTCGTCCTGGGCGATGCGGCGCTCGAGGAGGGCACCGAGATCTCGGCCCGCTCGGTCGCCCAGGCCCTGCAGAAGCGCAGGCCGGTGACCACCTCCCGGCCCGGTCCCGAGGTCTTCGCGGCGGCCTATCGCGCGGCTGCCGAGGAGGGTGCCGAGGGCATCGTCTCCCTGCACCTTTCCGCCGAATTCTCCGGCACTTACGACGCGGCGCTGCTCGCCGCGCGCGAAGCCCCCGTACCCGTAAGGGTCGTGGACACCGGGATGGTCGCCATGGCCCTGGGCTTCTGCGCCTTGGCCGCCGCCGAGGCCGCACAGGCGGGCGGCACCCTCGACGAGGCGGTGGCCGCGGCCCAGAAGCGTGCGGAGGGCACGGCCGCCTTCTTCTATGTCGACACCCTCGACTATCTGCGCAGGGGCGGCCGCATCGGCGCCGCCCAGGCGCTGCTGGGCTCGGCGCTCGCCGTCAAGCCACTGCTCCAACTGGAGGGCGGGCGCATCGAGTTGCGGGAGAAGGTGCGCACCGCCTCCCGGGCCATCGCCCGGCTCGAGGAGATCGCCGTGGAACGAGCCGGTACCGCACCCGTCGACATCGCGGTCCACCACCTGGCCGCGCATGACCGCGCGGCCCTGCTCGTCGACCGACTGCGCGAGCGGGTGCCGGAGTTGGGCGAACTGCATGTGAGCGAGGTCGGCGCGGTCATCGGGGCGCACACCGGGCCGGGGCTGCTGGGCGTGGTGGTTTCGCAGCGGTAGGCAACGGTGGGTCGGTGATGGGCAGTGATGGGCAGCGATGGGCGGGGTGACGGGATGCCGGGGCGGGTGACGCGGTTGTCCACAACCGGCGGGTAATCCACGGAATTTGGGCCGCTCCGGCGGGATCGGGCGCAAGCACCTATCGTCACGTTCCATGACCGATCCCATGCACACTGTCATCGCCGCCGGTGCTGCACTCCGCGAGCGCGCTTCGGTACTGGTCGAGGAGGGCGCCCCCGGGGGCGCGGCGCAGCCGCAGCGCCCACCCGGGCCGGAGCCGGGCGGCGGTGGTTCACCCCCCGACCGCGGGCGGCACGGCGGCCGTTGGGGGGAGGCCCTCTGGGAGCGGCTGCCGTTGTGGGTGCGGCTGCGGTGCGGCCTGGAGCCCAGGACCCTTGCCGCGCTGGCGGTCCTGCTGCTCGCGGTGAGCGCCTTCGCCGCCTACCACTTCTGGACGGGGCGTCCGGAGACCGTACGAGCCCCTCTTCGCGAGACCCCCGCGGCGGCGGCCGCCATCCCCTCGGTGGGCGCCCCCGCCGTGGCATCGGCGGCCCGTGCCCAGGGCGGCAAGGGCTCCACCGGACCCTTCGTCCCGGCTGGCGGCGGGACGGTGGTGGTGGATGTGGCGGGCAAGGTGTGGCACCCCGGCATCCAGCGACTGCCCTCGGGCTCCAGGGTCACCGACGCCCTCGATGCGGCGGGCGGGGCCCGGCCGGGGGTGGACACCACGGGGCTCAACCGGGCCCGGGTGCTCATGGACGGCGAACAGATCGTGGTCGGCGCCCCGGCCGGCGCGACGGCGGTCAACGGACCGGGAATCCAGGGGAGTCCGGGCGGCCCGCCGAATCCGGCGGGGCCCGGCTCCGGAAAGCCGAGTCTGACCGGCCCGGTCAACCTCAACTCCGCGACGCTCCAACAGCTCGACGCCCTCCCCGGCGTCGGCCCGGTCCTCGCCCAGCACATCATCGACTACCGCACCGAGCACGGCGGTTTCCGCTCCGTGGACGAACTCCGCCAGGTCCATGGCATCGGTGCCCGGCGGTTCGGTGAGCTCCGCGGCCTGGTCCAGCCATGAAGCCCGGCCCAGCCATGAGGGCCGGTCCGGCCATGGAAGACGTCGCGGACCACCCGTCCGGCTCCGCCGGCCCGCACCCGGCCGGCCCCATGGACCTGCGGCTGGTGGCGCCCGCGGGTGCGGCCTGGGCCGGGGCGGCCGCCGGGCTGACCGCGGTCTGCGCCGTGGTCGCCGCGGTCTGCGCCGCGGCCCTGCTGCTGGCCGGCGCGCTGACGCTCGCCGCGCACCGACGACGGCGCACGGCACCGGAGGCCCACGGCGCATCCGGCGCTCCCGGCGCCATCCGGCACCGGGGCGGCGTCGCCGCCGGAGCTCTGGCCGCGGTGCTGCTCTGCGCTGCCGCCGGAGCGGCGGCGGGCGCACTGCGGGCCGCCGACACCCACCGCGGACCACTCCCGGAGCTGGCCCGGCACTCGGCACACGCCACCCTCGAGGTGACGGTCACCGGCGACCCACGGGCCACCCGCCCCCGAGCGCACGGAGCGACCCGCACCCCACCTGCCGTCGTGGTCGAGGGGGAGGCGACCCGGGTCGTCACGGCCCATGGCACGACCGCCATCCGCACCCCCGTACTGCTGATCGCCCACCAGAACTGGCTGGGGCTGCTGCCCTCCACCCGGCTGCGGGCCGGTGGCCGGCTCGCCCCGTCCACCCGGGACGGCGACCGCATAGCCGCCGTCCTCCACATCGACGACCAGGGGCCGCCCCGGCTCCTCGAGCCGCCCGACGTCCTCCAGACCACCGCCGCCCGGCTCCGCGAGGGCCTGCGCACCGCCACCGACGGACTCTCCCCGGACGCCCGGGCCCTGCTCCCCGGGCTCGTCGTGGGGGACACCTCCCGCATCCCGCCCGAGCTCGACGACGCCTTCCACGTCACGGACCTGACGCACCTGCTCGCCGTGTCCGGAAGCAACCTCACCATCGTCCTCGCGGTCCTCATCGGTCCGCCGCACCTGGCCGCCCGCGCCGAGCGCCGCGGACTGGCCGCCCGGCTCGGAATCCCCTTGCGGCTCACGGCGGTTCTGGGTGGCGGGCTGGTCCTCGGGTTCGTGATCGTGTGCCGCCCGGACCCGAGCGTGCTACGGGCGGCCGCCTGCGGCCTGATCACCCTGCTGGCCATCGGCACCGGACGCCGCCGCAGCCTGCTCCCCGCCCTCGCGGCCGCCGTACTGCTCCTGGTGCTCTGCGACCCCTGGCTCTCCCGCAGCTTTGGCTTCCTGCTCTCCGTGCTGGCCACCGGGGCACTCCTGACGCTCGCTCCCGGCTGGGGCGAGGCCCTGCGGCGCCGTGGCGTGCCACCCAGGGCCGCCGAGGCACTGGCCGCGGCGGCCGCCGCCCAGGCGGTGTGCGCACCCGTGATCGTCGTGCTCTCGGCGCGGTTCAGCCTGGTGGCCGTCCCGTGCAACCTCCTCGCCGAACTCGCGGTCGCGCCCGCGACGGTCCTCGGCTTCGCCGCCCTGGCCATCGCACCGTTCGCGCTGCCCGTCGCCAAGTCCCTCGCCTGGCTGGCCGGTTGGCCGGCCTGCTGGACGGCCGCCGTGGCCCGCACCGGCGCGACGCTGCCCGGAGCCGAGCTGAGCTGGCCGGGCGGCTGGCCCGGCGGGCTGTTGCTGGCGGCCGTCACCGTGGCCGTCGTCCCCGCCGCCCGCCGCGCCCTCCGCCGCCCCTGGGCGTGCGGCGGGTGCGTGCTGCTCCTGCTGCTGGCCATCGTCCGCCCGGCACCGCTGACCCGGGCCATCACCGGCTGGCCCCCGCCCGGCTGGCAGCTGGTCGCCTGTGACGTGGGGCAGGGCGACGCCTTGGTCCTCGCGGCGGGAGAGCGCACGGCCCTGGTGGTGGACACGGGCCCCGAGCCACGGGCCGTCGACCGCTGTCTGCGCACCCTGGGCGTCGACAAGGTGCCGCTCCTGCTGCTCAGCCACTACCACGCCGACCATGTCGACGGACTGCCCGGAGTGTTGCACGACCGCTCGGTCGGACTGATCGAGACGACCTCGTTCGCCCAGCCGCCGGGCCAGGTCGCCTTGGTGCGCCATGCGGCCGGGCAGGCACACGTCCCCATCGCCACCGCCGAGCCGGGAGAACGCAGACACCTGGGGCGGCTGTCCTGGGAGGTGCTGTGGCCCCCGGCGGCGGGCACTTCGACCGCCGCGGAGGACGGCCCCAACGACGCCAGCCTCGCCCTCCTGGTGCACACCGCCGACCTCAGCCTGCTGCTGCTCGGCGACCTCGAACCCCCCGCCCAGCGGGAGCTCTCGGCGGCCCACCCCGAACTGCCCGTGGTGGACGTCCTGAAGGTCGCCCATCATGGCTCCGCCTACCAGGACCCCGAGCTGCTGCGGCGGCTCCGCCCCCGGCTCGCCGTGATCTCGGTGGGCGCCGCCAACTCCTATGGGCATCCGGCACCCCGCACGATCGCCGCGCTCCACGCACAGGGGGCCACGGTGCTGCGCACCGACACCGACGGGCCGATCGCGGTGACCGGCTCCGCCACGGCGGTCCTGGGCGGCCACGGCGGTACGGCGAGCCGACGGCTCACTCCGCCTCGAGCCAGCCCTCGTGCTCCTCGGCGAGTTCGCGCAGCGCCGCGACGTCCAGGCCGCCGTCCGGGTGTTCCACGACCACCAGCCACTGGGCGTCCTCGGCGTCATCCTCCCCGGCGAGTGCCTCGCGCACGATCTGGGGTTCCTCGTCCAGGGCGAAGCGCCGCCCGACCTCTTCGGCCACCTCCTCGGCGGTGTCGCGGTCGGGGAGCACCAGAAGGTGGCGTATGGGATCCGAAGGGAGGAAAGCGCTGCTCACCCGCTCATTGTGCGGCATGCTCCGACCGCCGCGAAGGGGGGTGTCAGCAGTGCATGGGATGCTGGACGCGATGCCCAGGAAGACTGCAACCGACGACCCCCTTGCCCCCGTGACACTGGCTGTGGGCCAGGAGGATCTCCTCCTGGACCGTGCGGTCCAGGAGGTGGTGGCGGCGGCCCGCGCCGCCGATGCCGACACCGATGTCCGCGACCTCACCTCCGACGCCCTCCAGCCGGGCACCCTCGCCGAGTTGACCAGCCCGTCCCTCTTCGCGGAGCGCAAGGTCGTGATCGTGCGCAACGCCCAGGACCTGTCCGCGGACACCGTCAAGGACGTGAAGGGCTATCTCGGCGCCCCCGCCGAGGAGATCACCCTCGTCCTGCTGCACGCGGGCGGAGCCAAGGGCAAGGGCCTGCTGGACGCGGCCCGCAAGGCGGGCGCCCGGGAGGTGGCCTGCCCCAAGATGACCAAGCCCGCCGACCGGCTCGCGTTTGTGCGCTCGGAGTTCCGCGCGCTGGGCCGCTCCGCGACCCCGGAGGCGTGCCAGGCGCTGGTGGACGCCATCGGCAGCGATCTGCGCGAGCTGGCGAGCGCCTGTGCACAGCTGGTCGCCGATGTCGAAGGCGTCATCGACGAGGCCGTTGTCGCCCGCTACTACACGGGCCGTGCCGAGGCATCCAGCTTCACCGTCGCCGACCGCGCCGTCGAGGGCCGGGCGGCCGAGGCCCTGGAGGCACTCCGCTGGGCGCTGGCCACCGGTGTCGCCCCGGTGCTGATCACCAGTGCGCTGGCCCAGGGCGTGCGCTCCATCGGCAGGCTCGCCTCCGCCCCGCGCGGCGCCCGCCCCGGAGATCTGGCCCGTGAGCTCGGCATGCCGCCCTGGAAGATCGACCGGGTGCGTCAGCAGATGCGTGGCTGGTCCGCCGACGGGGTCGCCGCGGCGCTGCGCGCCGTCGCCGAGGCCGACGCCGGGGTCAAGGGCGGCGGCGACGATCCGGAGTACGCCCTGGAGAAGGCGGTCGTCACGGTGGCCCGAGCGGCGCGGAGCCGCGCGTAGTCCGGGCCCCGAGGTACGCAAAGGCCCCGCGCCGCCCTTGGGGAAAGGGCAGGCGCGGGGCCTTCGAGCTTCACAGAGTCCACGGGACTCGTGCCGCACCCGCGTGGCGAACGGCCGCGTGCGGCGAAGGGTGCCGGGACGGAGCGGTTGAGAGGGTCCGCTGAATCCTCACCGGCGGGATCCGGGGCTCACACCCCGGGCAGTGCTTCAGCCCTTGAGGGAAGCGGCCTGCTTGGCCAGCGCCGACTTCTTGTTGGCGGCGGCGTTCTTGTGCAGGACGCCCTTGCTGGCGGCCTTGTCGAGCTTCTTGCCGGCCGCGGCAACGGCAGCGGTGGCCTTCTCGACGTCACCGGCGACGAGAGCCTCGCGGGCGGCGCGGACGGCGGTCTTGACCGAGGACTTGACGGCCTTGTTGCGCAGGCGCGCCTTCTCGTTGGTCTTGTTCCGCTTGATCTGGGACTTGATGTTCGCCACGAAAGAGCCTTTTCAGGTTCGTTGGATTTCGATGAGTGCGCTCGTACCTGAGAGGGCACGAGGCACAGTGCTCCAGGCTACCAGCAGGCTCTCCGGCCTCCCAAACCGGACGGTACCCGCCGCTCATGGGACCATGGAGGGGTCGTATACCCGACTCCCGCCGAGGCTGGCGTGCAAGCGCCGAAGTCACCGAATGGATCCTGCGTGCCCGCGACCCCTACCAACGTGCCCGAGCCGAGCCGTACCGACCCGGCTCTGATCCGCAACTTCTGCATCATCGCGCACATCGACCATGGCAAGTCGACGCTCGCCGACCGGATGCTTCAGCTGACCGGTGTGGTCGACCAGCGGCAGATGCGCGCGCAGTATCTCGACCGGATGGACATCGAGCGCGAGCGCGGCATCACGATCAAGTCCCAGGCGGTCCGCCTGCCCTGGGCGCCGACGACCGATGAGGGCACCACCCACATCCTCAACATGATCGACACCCCGGGCCATGTCGACTTCACCTATGAGGTCTCCCGCTCCCTCGCCGCGTGCGAGGGCTGCATCCTCCTGGTGGACGCCGCCCAGGGCATCGAGGCCCAGACTCTCGCCAACCTCTATCTGGCGATGGAGAACGACCTCACGATCATCCCGGTCCTCAACAAGATCGACCTCCCCGCCGCCCAGCCCGAGAAGTTCGCCGCCGAGCTGGCGAACCTGGTGGGCTGCGACCCGTCCGAGGTCCTCAAGGTCTCCGCCAAGACCGGCGTCGGCGTCCCCGAGCTGCTGGACAAGGTCGTCCGCGAGGTCCCGGCCCCGGTCGGCACCAAGGAGGCCCCCGCCCGCGCGATGATCTTCGACTCGGTCTATGACGCCTACCGGGGCGTGGTGACCTACGTCAAGGTCGTCGACGGCACGCTCAGCAAGCGCGAGCGCATCAAGATGATGTCCACCGGCGCCGCCCACGAGCTGCTGGAGATCGGCACCAACTCGCCGGAGATGCTCCCGGCCGACGGCCTGTCCGTCGGCGAGGTGGGCTATCTGATCACGGGTGTGAAGGACGTCCGACAGTCCAAGGTCGGCGACACCATCACCCAGTTCCACGGCGGTGCCACGGACGCGCTGGGTGGTTACAAGGACCCCAAGCCCATGGTGTTCTCGGGCCTGTACCCGCTGGACGGCTCCGACTACCCGGAGCTGCGCGAGGCCCTGGACAAGCTGCAGCTCAACGATGCCGCGCTGGTCTATGAGCCGGAGACCTCGGCCGCCCTCGGCTTCGGCTTCCGGGTGGGCTTCCTGGGCCTGCTCCACCTCGAGGTCATCCGGGAGCGCCTGGAGCGCGAGTTCGGCCTCGACCTGATCGCCACCGCGCCCAATGTGATCTACCGCGTCCTCATGGAGGACGAGACCGAGCACGAGGTCACCAACCCCAGCGAGTTCCCCACCGGCAAGATCGCTGAGGTGCACGAGCCGGTCGTGCGGGCCACCATCCTGGCGCCCAGCGAGTTCATCGGCGCGATCATGGAGCTGTGCCAGACCCGCCGCGGGGTGCTGCTGGGCATGGACTACCTCTCCGAGGACCGCGTCGAGATCCGCTATACGCTGCCCCTCGCCGAGGTCGTCTTCGACTTCTTCGACCAGCTGAAGTCAAAGACCCGCGGCTATGCCTCGCTGGACTACGAGCCCACCGGCGAGCAGATCTCCGAGCTGGTCAAGGTCGACATCCTGCTGCACGGCGACAAGGTCGACGCCTTCTCCGCGATCACGCACAAGGACAAGGCGTACGCCTATGGCGTGCGGCTGGTGGCCAAGCTGCGCGAGCTCATCCCGCGGCAGAACTTCGAGGTGCCCATCCAGGCCGCCATCGGCTCCCGGGTCATCGCCCGGGAGACGGTCCGAGCCATCCGCAAGGACGTCCTCGCCAAGTGCTACGGCGGTGACATCTCCCGCAAGCGGAAGCTGTTGGAGAAGCAGAAGGAGGGCAAGAAGCGGATGAAGATGGTCGGCAGCGTGGAGGTGCCGCAGGAGGCCTTCATCGCGGTGCTGTCCTCGGACGAAGGCGACAAGAGCAAGAAGTAGCCGAAGCGCCGAAGGAGGGTCCCGTTCCGGAGTGGAAACGGGACCCTTTTCGCAATCTCATGCTCTTACGCGGCGGGCCCATCCGCTCTACTCTGATCACTGCTTGAAGGTTACTCGCGAGTCACCAGCAATGACGCGGGCCGGAGGATGCCGTGACCGAGACACAGACCCTGATCGAGAACCGGCCGCCCTCGGTGGCGACGCTCTTCCTGGAGCGGGTCGAGGCAACCCCCGAAGCGGAGGCCTACCGCTACCCCGTGCCCTCCGCCTCCGGCCGGGGCCCCGACGACTGGGCCTCGCTGACCTGGGGCGAGGCCGCCCAGCGGGTCTTCGCCATCGCCGCCGGCCTGATCGACCTCGGCATAGAGCCCGAGGAGCGGGTCGCCCTCGCCTCCGCCACCCGGCTGGACTGGATCTTCGCCGACCTCGGGGTGATGTGCGCGGGTGCCGCCTGCACACCCATCTACCCCAGTACCAACGCCGATGAGACGGCCTTTGCGCTCGCCGACTCCGAGAGCAGAATCCTCATTGCCGAGAACGGCGCCCAGCTGGCCAAGGCGCGCGAGCGCCGCGCGGAACTGCCCGCGCTCGCCCATGTGGTGGTGATGGACGCCGAGGCCGCCGTCGCCGACGACGGCGACCCGGACGGCTGGGTGCTCTCCCTCGCCGAGCTGGAACGGCGCGGCACCGACTGCCTGAAGCAGACCCCCGACGTGGTACGGGACCGGGTGCGCGCCCTGCGATCCGACCAGCTCGCCACCTTGATCTACACCTCCGGCACCACCGGGCGCCCCAAGGGCGTACGGCTCCCGCACGACTGCTGGTCGTATATGTCCCGCGCCATCCAGGCCACCGACCTGGTGCGCGCCGACGATGTGCAGTACCTCTGGCTGCCGCTGGCGCATGTCTTCGGGAAGGTGCTGACCACCGGGCACATCAGCATCGGCCATGTCACCGCCGTGGACGGCCGGATGGACAAGATCGTCGAGAATCTGCCGGTGGTCCGGCCCACCTATATGGCGGCCGTGCCCCGGGTCTTCGAGAAGGTCTACAACGGTGTCGCGGCCAAGGCCCGCGAGGGCGGCGGCGCCAAGTACAAGATCTTCCGCTGGGCCGCCGAGGTCGCCCGCGAGTACGCCAAGGCCGCACAGGACAACTTCCGCCGCACGGGCTCCCGTTCCGTCCCCGTCGGCCTCGCCGTCCGGCACAAGGTCGCCGACGTACTCGTCTACACCAAGATCCGCGAGGCCTTCGGCGGCCGGCTGCGCGCCTGTATCTCCGGGGCGTCCGCGCTCGCCCCCGACATCGGCTTCTTCTTCTCCGGCGCCGGCATCCACATCCTGGAGGGCTACGGCCTCACCGAGACCAGCGCCGCCAACTTCGTCAACCCGGGCGAGGCCTACCGCACCGGAACCGTGGGCAAGCCGCTGCCCGGCACCGAGGTCCGTATCGCGGACGACGGGGAGATCCTGCTGCGCGGCCCCGGGGTGATGGCCGGCTATCACGGCCTGCCCGAGCGCACCGCCGAAGTCCTCGAACCCGACGGCTGGTTCCACACCGGCGACATCGGCGAGCTGTCCGCCGACGGCTTCCTGCGCATCACCGACCGCAAGAAGGACCTGATCAAGACCTCCGGTGGGAAGTACATCGCGCCCGCCGAGATCGAGGGCCGGTTCAAGGGCGTCTGCCCCTTTGTCTCCAACATCCTGGTGCACGGCGCCGACCGCAACTACTGCACCGCCCTCATCGCGCTGGACGAGCCCGCCATCCTCAAATGGGCGGGGGAGCACGGCCTGACCGGCAAGAGCTACGCCGAGATCGTCGCCGACCAGCGGACCGAGGAGCTCATCGACGGCTATGTGCGGCGGCTCAACGAGGGGCTGCAGCGCTGGCAGACGATCAAGAAGTTCCGGCTGCTGCCGCGTGACCTCGATGTGGAGCACGGCGAGCTGACCCCCAGCCTCAAGCTCAAGCGGCCGGTCGTGGAACGCGAGTACCAGGACCTCATCGAGGCGATGTACGAGGGCGCCCGCGAACACTGACCGGCCACCGGGCGCGATGCCGGACAATGGGCATATGCCTTCCGTACTGCCCGATGGTGAGCCCATGCCCGAGGACGGGGCGCTGCCCCGTCACGCCCTCGACGGCTCGGGGCAGCGATCGCTCGGCTTCTATCTGCACGTCCCCTACTGCGCCACTCGCTGCGGGTACTGCGACTTCAACACCTACACTGCGAGCGAGCTGCGCGGCTCCGGCGGCGCCCTGGCCTCCCGGGACAACTATGCCGACACCCTGGCCGGGGAGATCCGCCTCGCCCGCAAGGTGCTCGGCGACGACCCGCGCCCGGTGGAGACCGTCTTCATCGGCGGCGGCACCCCGACGCTGCTGCCCGCCGCCGATCTCGGCCGGATGCTCGCCGCGATCCGCCAGGAATTCGGGCTGGCCCCCGGCGCCGAGATCACCACGGAGGCCAACCCGGAGTCCGTCGGCCCCCGCTACCTCGCCGAGCTGCGGGCGGCCGGCTTCAACCGGGTGTCCTTCGGCATGCAGAGCGCCCGGCAGCACGTACTGAAGATCCTCGACCGTACGCACACTCCCGGGCGGCCGGAAGCCTGTGTGGCCGAGGCGCGTGCGGCGGGCTTCGACCATGTCAACCTCGACCTGATCTACGGCACCCCCGGTGAGAGTGACGATGACTGGCGCGCCTCGCTGGACGCCGCCGTCGGCGCGGGCCCGGACCATGTCTCGGCCTATGCCCTGATCGTCGAGGAGGGCACCCGGCTCGCCCGGCGGATCCGCCGCGGCGAGGTCCCGATGACGGACGACGACGTGCACGCCGACCGTTACCTGATCGCCGAGGAACTGCTGACGGGCGCCGGTTTCCACTGGTACGAGGTCTCCAACTGGGCCACCACCGAGTCCGCCCGCTGCCGCCACAACGAGCTGTACTGGCGCGGCGCCGACTGGTGGGGCGCCGGCCCCGGCGCCCACAGCCATGTCGGCGGGGTCCGCTGGTGGAACGTCAAGCACCCGGGCGCCTACGCCCAGGCCCTGGCCGAGGGCCGCTCCCCGGGCGCCGGCCGCGAGGTGCTGCCCGACGAGGACCGGCGGGTGGAGCGCATCCTGCTGGAGCTGCGGCTGCTGGAGGGCTGCCCGCTGTCCCTGCTCAAGCCGGCGGGTTCCCGCGCCGCGGCGAAGGCGCTGGCGGACGGGCTGCTGGAGCGCGGTCCCTATGGGGAGGGGCGTGCGGTGCTGACGCTGCGGGGGAGACTGCTGGCGGATGGGGTGGTACGGGATCTGGTGGACTGATTACCTGTTCGGGTGAACCAGCGCGCTTACGCTGGGTACCTGCCTACTCCCTTCATAGGCTGTCGCCAAACACACGCGGCGGGATGTGGAGGGCCACGGAGATGACCGCTGTGGATGACCGGACGAAGATCGAGTACTTCGAGAACCTCGAAGTTCCCGAGGGCTGGCGGGCCGAGTTGCTGCGGGGGGAAATCGTGATGATGGCGGGGCCCAGCTGGGTCCACAACGACATTGTGGAGCTCATCAGGGATCAAATCCCCAGCCGGTGGCAGCGGAAGAGCACGCAGGACATCGCTATTCCGGGCGAAGCGAGCGAGCCACAGCCGGATCTCGTGGTTCTTGAGCGAGAGGCGTTCCGAGGCGTGGATTGTGAGCGTCTCATCCCTGCCGGGGCGATCAAACTGATCGTTGAAGTCGTTTCCAAGACGAGCGCCGACCGCGACTACCGGCTCAAGCCTTCGATGTACGCCGCCGGGCAGGTGCCTGCGTACTTGATTGTGGATCCGTTTACCGCCAGTTGCCTTCTCCTCACCGAGCCGAACGGTGTTGGTGAGGGGGCGAAGTACACGGTCCGCCGAGACGTCAAGTTCGGTGATCCGCTGCCCGTCGGCGTGCTCGACCTGACTTTGGACACATCACACTTCGGGACCAGCTCTCGCTAAACCCCCACCGTCACAAAGTCAATCAACTCCTCCACCCGCCCCAGGAGTTCTGGCTCCAGGTCCTTGTACGAACCCACCGTCCCCAGAATCCGCTGCCAGGCGGCCCCCGTGTTCTCCGGCCACCCCAGCGCCCGGCACACCCCCGTCTTCCAGTCCTGCCCCCGCGGCACCCGCGGCCACTCCGCGATCCCCACCGACGACGGCTTCACCGCCTCCCATACGTCGATATAGGGGTGCCCGACCACCAGTACGTGCTCGCCGGTGACCTCCGCCGCGATCCGGGACTCCTTGGAACCGGGCACCAGATGGTCCACCAGCACCCCCAGCCGCGCATCCGGCCCCGGGGCGAAGGAGCGCACGATCGACGGCAGGTCGTCGATGCCCTCCAGGTACTCCACGACCACGCCCTCGATGCGCAGGTCGTCACCCCACACCCGCTCCACCAGCTCCGCGTCGTGCCGCCCCTCCACATAGATGCGCCCGGCCCGGGCCACCCGGGCCCGCGCGCCCGGGACCGCTATCGAGCCCGAGGCGGTCCGCCGCGGTCCGCGCGGAGCCGCTACCTGGGGGCGTACGAGCGTCACGACGCGCCCCTCCAACAGGAAGCCGCGCGGCTCCATCGGGAAGACACGGTGCTTGCCGAACCGGTCCTCGAGCGTGACCGTGGGCCCCTGCGCGGTCTTCTCGCAGCGGATCACCGCCCCGCAGAAGCCCGTTGTCACCTCCTCCACGACCAGATCGGCCTCGGCGGGCACCTCCGGAACGGGAGCGCTCCGCTTCCACGGCGGGGTGAGATCGGGGCCGTACTGTCTGCGCATCAGGGCCGTTTCAGGTGGGAAAACCGGGGTCCGGGCCGCCCGGGGAGCCAGGTGTGTGCCGAGGCTCCCCGCCGTGGGCGGGCACCGCACCCGGAGACGATAGGGAAATCCGGCCGCAATCGGTCACGACACGCCGAAGCGCAGTGCCAGCGCGTTGCGTTGCTCACGAACAAACCGGGCATTCACCACCGCCCCATGCCCCGGTACATACACCGCGTCCTCCCCACCGAGCGCCAGCAGCCGGTCCAGCGCCGAGGGCCAGGCGTGCGGCAGGGCGTCCCTGCCCGCCTGCGGTTCACCGGACTCCTCGACCAGGTCGCCGCAGAAGACGATCTCCGGCGTCCGGCCCGAGCCCGCGACGAGCACGGCCAGGTCGTGCGCGCTGTGCCCGGGCCCCACATTGGCCAGCAGCACCCGCCGCCCGCCGCCGAGGTCCACGGTCAGCTCGCCGGAGACCGGATGGCGGGGGAGCACCAGCGCCTCCACGGCCTCGGCCGCGTCCTCGGCCGCCACCCCCTGCCGCACCGCGCTGTCGCGCAGCTCCTCGCGCTCGTGGTGCAGAAGCTCGGCGAGGCCGACGGCCCCGTACACCTGCGCCCCGGGAAACCCCGCAGTGCCCAGCACATGGTCGAAATGTGCGTGAGTGAGTGCGATGTGCGTCACGGGGAGTCCAAAGAGGCCCGTCACCTCACGGTGGATCTCCACCCCCTCGTGCAGCGTGGAGCCGGTGTCCACCACCAGCACCCCCGCCGTTCCGGCGATCGCGCCGATCGTGGCGTCCCAGCCGGGCATTCTGCGGCGCACGACGCCCGGCGCAAGGCGTTCCCAGCGCGCCCCCATGTGCTGCTGCGCCTGTCCCTCTGCATTGTTTTCCATGGCAAGAAGCTAGCCGTGGCGCGATACGGTTGCCCGCCCGGAGCCGTCATGGCGTGGGCGGCCCTTGCCGTGGTCATGGGGCCCGGCCGTACACTGACCGGAGGGGTTTGGCACTCGTGACCATGGAGTGCCAGGGAAGAGCCCCGGCAGGACCCGTATGACGGCCGGACTCGCTGGACTGGAGGTGCGCGATGCTGAGCGAACGCAGGCTCGAAGTGTTGCGTGCCATCGTCCAGGACTACGTCGGCACCGAGGAGCCCGTCGGCTCCAAGGCCCTCACCGAGCGGCACCAGCTGGGAGTGTCTCCGGCGACCGTGCGCAATGACATGGCCGTGCTGGAGGACGAGGGCTTCATCGCCCAGCCCCACACCAGCGCGGGCCGCATCCCGACCGACAAGGGCTACCGGCTCTTCGTCGACAAGCTGGCGGGCGTCAAGCCGCTGTCGGTGGCGGAGCGGCGCGCGATCCAGAGCTTCCTGGGCGGCGCCGTCGACCTCGACGACGTCGTGACCCGCACGGTCCGGCTGCTGGCGCAGCTGACCCGGCAGGTGGCGGTGGTGCAATATCCCTCGCTGACCCGCTCGACGGTGCGCCATGTGGAGCTGCTGTCGCTCGCTCCGGCCCGGGTGATGCTGGTGCTGATCACGGACACCGGGCGGGTCGAGCAGCGCACGGTGGACTGCCCGGCGCCGGTCGGTGAGACGGCGCTCGCGGATCTGCGGGCCCGGCTCAACAGCCGAGTCGTGGGGCGCCGGTTTACGGATGTGCCGCATCTGGTGCAGGACCTCCCCGACGCCTTTGAGCAGGACGATCGCGGAACCGTTTCTACGGTCCTCGCCACCCTGCTGGAGACCCTGGTCGAGGAGACCGAGGAGCGGCTGGTGATCGGTGGCACCGCGAATCTCACCCGGTTCGGCCATGACTTCCCGCTGACGATCCGGCCGGTGCTGGAGGCATTGGAGGAGCAGGTCGTCCTGCTCAAGTTGCTCGGCGAGGCCAAGGATTCGCGCATGACCGTGCGGATCGGCCATGAGAACGCCCACGAGGGACTCAACTCCACATCGGTCGTCGCCGTCGGCTACGGTTCGGGCGACGAAGCCGTCGCCAAACTCGGCGTGGTCGGACCGACCCGCATGGATTACCCCGGAACGATGGGAGCGGTACGCGCAGTGGCACGTTACGTCGGACAGATCCTGGCGGAGTCGTAAGTGGCCACGGACTACTACGCGGTCCTGGGCGTACGGCGCGATGCCTCGCAGGACGAGATCAAGAAGGCCTTCCGCCGTCTCGCGCGCGAGCTGCACCCGGATGTGAACCCGGATCCCAAGACCCAGGAGCGGTTCAAGGAGATCAACGCCGCCTACGAGGTGCTCTCCGACCCGCAGAAGAAGCAGGTCTACGACCTCGGCGGCGACCCCCTCTCCAACTCGGGCGGCGCGGGCGCCGGCGGCTTCGGCGCGGGCTTCGGCAACTTCTCCGACATCATGGACGCCTTCTTCGGCCAGGCGTCGCAGCGCGGGCCCCGCTCGCGCACGCGGCGCGGCCAGGACGCCATGATCCGCATCGAAGTCGACCTGAACGAGGCCACGTTCGGCACCACCAAGGAGATCCAGGTCGACACCGCCGTCGTCTGTACGACGTGCAGCGGTGAGGGCGCGGCCCCCGGCACCTCCGCGCAGACCTGTGACATGTGCCGTGGCCGCGGCGAGGTCTCGCAGGTCACCCGCTCCTTCCTCGGCCAGGTCATGACCTCCCGGCCGTGCCCGCAATGCCAGGGCTTCGGCACGGTCGTCCCCACCCCGTGCCCCGAGTGCGCGGGCGACGGCCGGGTCCGCTCCCGCCGCACCCTGACCGTCAAGATCCCCGCCGGTGTCGACAACGGCAACCGCATCCAGCTGGCGGGCGAGGGCGAGGTCGGCCCCGGCGGCGGTCCGGCCGGTGACCTCTATGTGGAGATCCACGAGAAGAAGCATCCGGTCTTCCAGCGCCGCGGCGACGACCTGCACTGCACGGTCACCATCCCGATGACGGCCGCCGCGCTGGGCACCAAGGTGCCGCTGGAGACCCTGGACGGCGTCGAGGAGATCGACATCCGGCCCGGCACCCAGTCCGGCCAGTCGATCCCGCTGCACCAGCGCGGTGTCACCCACCTGCGCGGCGGCGGCCGCGGCGATCTCATCGTGCATGTCGAGGTGACCACCCCCCTCAAGCTCGACCCCCAGCAGGAGGACCTGCTGCGCCAGCTGGCGAAGCTCCGCGGCGAGGAGCGCCCCACGGGCGAGTTCAAGCCGGGGCAGCAAGGGCTGTTCTCGCGGTTGAAGGACGCGTTCAACGGGCGCTGAGCGTCCGGCCCGGAGCCCCTGATCGAGGCGGTGCCCCGATCAGGGGCTCCATCCGATTCGGTGCCCGGCGCCACCCGTGCCACGATGTGTTCATGGCTTCTGACACCCGGCGGGCCACCGCGCCGACCGGACTGTTCCGGCACCCCATCGTCCAGGCCCCCATGGCGGGCGGCGGCTCCTGCCCGTCGCTGGCCGCAGCCGTCTGCGAAGCCGGAGGTCTCGGCTTCCTCGCCGCCGGGTACAAGACACCGGCGGCGATGTACGAGGAGATCAAGCAGCTCCGCTCCGCCACCTCCCGCCCCTTCGGCGTGAACCTCTTCATGCCCCAGCCGCCGCTGGCCGACCCGGCCGCCGTCGAGGTGTACGCCGAGCAACTCGCGGGCGAGGCCACCTGGTACAAGACTCCGCTCGGCGACTGGGACCAGAGCCCCGACGACGCCTACGAGGCCAAGCTCGCCATCCTCCTGGACGACCCGGTTCCGGTCGTCTCCTTCACCTTCGGGTGCCCGTCCCCCGCGATCACCGCCGCGCTGGCCAGGGCAGGCACGCTGACCGTGGTCACCGTGACCTCGGCCGTCGAAGCGCAGGCCGCGCAGGACGCGGGCGCCGACGCGGTCTGTGTCCAGGGCATCGAGGCCGGCGGCCACCAGGGCACGCACCGGGACGACCCGCATGCCGACCACACCGGTGCGGGCGCCGGTCTGCTGACCCTGCTCGCCGAGACCGTGGAGACCGTCCGGATCCCGGTCATCGCGGCGGGCGGGCTGATGCGTGGTGGCCAGATAGCGGCCGTCCTCTCGGCGGGCGCCGCCGCCGCACAGCTCGGTACGGCCTTCCTGGCCTGCCCCGAGTCCGGTGCCCATGAGCTGCACAAGCAGGCACTGACCGATCCGCTGTTCACCCGTACCGAGCTGACCCGGGCCTTCTCCGGGCGTCCGGCCCGCGGTCTGGTGAACCGTTTCATCCGGGAGCACGGCCCCTACGCCCCGGCCGCGTACCCGCAGGTCCACTATCTGACCTCGCCACTGCGCAAGGCCGCGGCCGCGGCGGGCGATCCCCAGGGCCTCAACCTGTGGGCGGGCCAGGGCCACCGCCTGGCCCGCCCGCTCCCGGCGGCCCGCCTGATGGAGGTGCTGACCGCCGAACTCGACGCGGCAAACGCGTCGTTGCAGCAGGACGTACGAGGGAGCAAGCCATGACAGCGCCGGTCTTTCTGGTCGAAGAGGACTCCCTCACGGGTGTCTTCCCCGGCACCGTCTTCCCCCTCGACGGCCCGGAGGGCCGCCACGCGGTCTCGGTCCGCCGGCTGCGCGTCGGCGAGGAGATCGTCCTGACGGACGGCGAGGGCACCGGGGTCCATGGCACCGTGGCCGCCGTCGAGGGCAAGGACCGTCTGGACGTCGCCGTCACCTCGGTCCGCTCCGAGCCCCAGCCCGAGCCCCGCATCACGGTCGTCCAGGCCCTCCCCAAGGGCGACCGGGGCGAACTCGCCGTCGAGACCATGACCGAGACGGGCGTCGACGCCATCGTCCCCTGGGCGGCCGGGCGTTGCATCACCCAGTGGAAGGGCGAGCGCGGCCGCAAGTCCCTGACCAAATGGCGAGCGACGGCCCGCGAGGCCGGAAAGCAGTCACGCCGGCTGCGCTTCCCCCCGGTGACCGACCTGATGACCACCCGCGAGGTCGCCACCCTGCTCGCGGACGCCGCCTTCGCGGCCGTCCTGCACGAGGAGGGCAGTCAACCCCTCGCCACGGTGGAGTTGCCTGCGGTGGGCGACATCGTCCTGGTCGTGGGCCCTGAAGGCGGCGTCGCCCCGGAGGAGTTGGCCGCCTTTGCGGAGGCGGGCGCCAAGCCGTACCGTCTGGGCCCGAGCGTCCTGCGCACCTCCACCGCGGGCACGGCGGCAGCGGCACTGCTGCTGGGGCGGACGGGACGGTGGGGGTGAGGGGGAGCGCTTCAAGGACCTCAGTGCGGATTGCGCTTGAAACACACGGTGAATGACTCCGAGCCGACCTGAGTGAGCGCGCCGGTGGCACCCTCGACCCCCCAGCAGGACATCTCGGTAATCGAGCTCTTGATTTTCTTCAGCGCCTGGTAATCGGCGTGTGCGTCACTGCAGTCCAGCTTCTTGATGTGCGGCGACTTGTCGGTCCCGGTGTTCTGGAAGCAGTCGCCCGCGACCACGTCGGCGTGGTCGTCCTTCTCCTCGACGCCGAACACCAACACATTGACGACAACGGCGACGACGCATACCCCGACGAGGATCCCGATCGTCATCCAGGCCCGCTTTATTCGGCGTTGGGCCTGAACCGGGTCTGTGATGGGCGGCAACTCATGCATGGCGGGCACCTCGACATTGTGCGTGGAAAGACGACGTCAAGCGGCTCACGGTAACCGATGTCACGCCCAAGTCGCGCTGCGGCGATGTCGTTTACGGCGATATGTCCGAGTCGGGGGCCGGTTACTGTTGGACCTTTGCCGAGCAGGGCGGTGGACCAGCCGGTGAACGTCGGCAGTTCCGGGCGGCAGTTCGCGGGGGCGGCTGCAGCTTGCGGCGGCCGAGCAGTTCGCCCGGCCGGCCAGGCTCTGATGAAAGATGAATCCGATGAAAGATGAATCCATGGAATACAGACCCCCTTTCCCCGTTACGCAAACCAAGGCCGAGGCATCCTTCCGGTCGGGGGACGCGTCTGAGATCTGCGAGACGCTGATCTCTGCGGCACTCACCATCCCCGAGAGGGAATGGGTTGAACGATACGTCATTCGATTTCTGCGGGATGACACCGTTGACGTGAAGAGAGCTGCCGCTGTCGCATTGGGGCACCTGGCCAGGCTGCACGGCATGGTCGGTGCGGAAGCGATCGCCTTGGTTCGCGAACTTCTGGGAGATGGAGACCTTTCCGGAACCGCAGAAGACGCGCTGAGTGATGTCGCAATTTTTACGGGCTGTAGTCGACTGTCTGTCGAGGCGTCGACGGCGAGCGACTCCAACGGAGTCTCAATCGTTGACGAGTAGACCGAAGAGTTGCCAGCCGTCCAGCTCCGCTTCGCGGAATTCCGTGGACGGAGCGAAGCATTCCGCGGCGTCGAGGAGTTGACGAACGACGCCCGGCTCATGGAGGTTGAGCGAGTTGCCGCTGTTGTCGCTGACGGAGCCCGAGTGCCGGAGTCCGTCCGCGAGGTAGCGGCCGGGCCCCGCGCGAAAGACGATACGCAGGGTTACTCCTGCCCCCTCGCGGTGAAGGGAGAGCACCTCACGGCAGTTGGGGTGTTTATGGCGCACCGACCACAGCCAAGTCGTGTCGCCGACGGTGAGGCGGCGGATTCGGCGGCGGCCTGTCACCCTCCAATGCTATCGGCTGCTATCGGCTGCTATCGGCAGGGACGGGTGCGAGAAGCTCGCCAATTGCACCACTCAGTGGTTGAGCGGTAGAGCGGTCAGCTGGGATTTCCTCCATGGCGGTTCATGCGGGTTTGGTGGGCGGTCAGCCGCGCGCCGATGCTCTTGCCCCAGAAGTGGGCGCCGATCAGCACGACGATCGCGGGCAGGAACAGAATGCGGCCCATCTCCCACCGGGATGAGTCGAGCCACGATCTGATGCCGCCGATGGTGAGCAGCAAGCCCACCGCGTAACACAGGCCGCACAAGAGGGCCTCCAAGCCCATCAGGCAGCCTTTGGCCCGTGGCAGATCCGGAACGTCCGGAACGCCCCCAGGGCCGATCCTGCCGCCGGGCGCGCTGCCCGTCGGAGCGGTGTGGCCGGCCTGGGGGTCGGCCTGCTCGGAGGGTTCGAACCGCACGGTCACCGTCCTGACCTGGCCCCTACTGTCGGCCAGGGAAAGCCTCAGCAGGCCTGATCCCTGGCACAGGACCCAGTGCCTGCCCTTCCCCCCGACAGTGCCGTGTTGCATGCGGCCTTCCCTGAGCTGCCTGGCGGCCATGGCATGCGGCTCGTCCAGGCTGGAGTACTGCTCCACGAAGAGCCGCAGGCTGGTCAGGGCTTCATCATGGGTGTTGAACGCGGTCTGGTGGTAGAGGATCCGGTATCCATGGGGCGCAGTGTCATCGATGTCGATCTGCGCCCATATCCAATCCCCCATGCGCAACAGGTTAGTTGTACGGGCACACAGGACGCCAGACACTCACCGGTATCTGGTCTATCTGGTCTATCTGGTCTATCTGGTCGTCGCGCGGGCGGTCCCGTTGCCGATGGTGCCCGTACTGCAGCTGTTTGCCGCCGCGAAGTGGTTAACCGGCCGCCTCGTCCAGCAGTACGTACAGCAACCCGACCAGCGACCCGCTGCTGACGATCTCGCGGCGGTCGATCATGCCGCGTACCTGCGCCAGGGGCACCCACTCGATCCGGTCGGACTCGTTCTGCTCGGTGGGCGGGCCGATGTGGGTGGCGCTGTCCGCCCGGAACACATAGTGCTGGGAATCGGTGATCCCATTGGCGGGCTCGGCGTAGATCAGCGGCTTCATCGGGCCCGGCCGCCAGCCGGTCTCCTCCTCGACCTCACGGGCCGCGGTGTCCTCGGGGGTCTCACCCGGTTCGATCAGACCCATGGGCAGTTCCCAGGCCCAGGTGTCGGTGATGAAGCGGTGGCGCCACATCATCAGGATCTCGCGACGGCTGTTGAGGACCGCCCCTACGGCGAGGTGACGCAGCCGTACCACATGGTGTTCCTCGCGGGCGCCGTCCGGTTGTTCGACATCGACGAGGCATAGGTTCACCCAGGGGTTGGTGTAGATCTCCCGCTCACCGTAGGTCTTCCACCGCATCTGCGCCGCCGCCTCTCTTGCCACCGTCAGCGGCTTAACGCACGGGAGTTGACGTCAGTCACGGCCTCCGCGGATCACCGCCCGGCCCGCGTCGAGGTCCATGGTGCGGGTGCGAGTGCGGGTGTGGTGGGGGCTGGGCTTCAATCAGTGGGGAGTGTTTCTGCACCGCTTCGCGGTTTGGGGGGGAGGGCAGGAGGGGCTGCGCCCCCTGGGCCCGCCCGCTGCGCGGCCGGA